>JAPHSW010000197.1 GCA_026196615.1 Gammaproteobacteria bacterium
ACTGTCATAAGGATGCACAACGTACTTATTTTGATTCATACCATGGCCAGGTGCATCGTCTTGGATACACCAATACTGCAAAGTGTCATGACTGTCATGGTAGCCATGAAATTAAAGGTGAAGATGATCCAACGTCAGAGATCCACACAAATAATCGCCTGGAGAATTGTAAGAACTGCCACACTGAAGCCAATGAAAACTTCCTGAGTTTCTGGCCACATGGTGATGCAGACGATAGAGAAAAGTATCCAGAACTGTGGTTTTTCAAAATCTTTATGCAGACTTTGATATTTTCTGTGATGGCCTTTTTCTGGGTTCATGTAATGTTATGGCTTTATCGTGAAGTTATGGACCGTTTTCAGGGTAAGGGCTTCATTGAGAATCTGGATAAACCTGATGTGGTCTATTTCCGTCGCTTCCCAGTGATTTGGCGTTGGCTGCATGGTTTGTTTGCCATTTCCACTATGACTCTGATTCTGACTGGTACAACTTTACTGTTCGCACATACTGGCTGGGCCAAAGCTGTAGTGGCATTCCTTGGCGGTCCAGAAATGGAAGGTATTATCCATCGTACAGCAGCAGTGATCTGGTTATCTATATTTATTGTCCATCTGGGCATTGCTATCAGTAATATCTGGCGCAAGCGAGACACCTTTGAGTGGTTTGGCTGCACATCCATGTTACCCAACTGGAAAGACTGGGATGATCTGAAAGGTATGTTCAAGTGGTTCCTTGGTCGTGGTCCACGTCCTAACTTCTCCTATTGGACATACTGGCAGAAGTTCGATTACTGGGCACCATTCTGGGGTGCAGCGATTATCGGCTCATCTGGCATTATGTTATTCATGCCAGAGAAGACTGCTTTAATCTTACCAGGTTGGATGTTTAATATTGCTACTCTGGTTCATGCTGAAGAGGCTCTGCTAGCAGCTATCTTCCTGAATTCGGTGCATTTCTTTAATGTGCACTTCAGACCAGAGCGTTTTCCAATGAGTACGACTATCTTCACTGGAGCTATTCCTATTGAAGAGTTCAAGCATGACCACCGTATTCAATATGAACGACTCCTGGCCAGTGGTGAACTGGAAAAATGTTTGGTTAAGCGCCCTTCACGTCGTGCTGACCTGGCGGCCTCGTTTATCACTAGTGTATTGATCATGGCTGGTTTGGCTCTGCTCACACTGGTGTTGATTGGCCTGATGACCGCACCAATCTGATGGGAGAGGAAAATATGAACAGAGAGAATACTATGATCAAAAAAGTTCGCAACCTCATAATGGCCTTTGTGGCAATGCTACCAATGGCCATTATGGCGGCACCGTCAGGGCAGGCCTTGTCATTTACCTGCGCTGGTTGCCATGGAACTGATGGTTCCAGCGTGGGGCCATCAATGCCTGCTATCGCTGGTATGGACCCTGAAGTCTTTGTTGATGCAATGAAGGCTTATCGGGATAAGCAACGTAATTCGACTATTATGAATCGAATTGCCAAAGCTTATAGTGATGAGCAATTCAAGGCTATGGCCTGGTTCTTTGCCAGCCAACGCTTGTATTTGCAGCCACAGGAATATGACATGAATCTCGCTAAACGAGGTGCAAAATTACACGATAAATACTGTGAAAAGTGTCATGAAAATGGAGGTCGTCCTGGCGATGCTGGCACTCTGGCCGGTCAATGGATGCCGTATTTGGAATACACGATGGATGACTTTATTAATGGTAAACGCAAATGGCCACGCAAGATGAAGCGTAAGGTTGATGCAGCGATCGATGAAGAAGGCCAAGATGCCGTCTCTACCCTTATCCATTATTATGGCAGCCAGCAGTAAAATAACGTCGAGGAACAAATTATGACTGACATTGATCGCAGAGCATTTATTCGTGTAACCAGTAGCGTTGCTGCACTTGGAGCCACTATTGGTTTTCCATCCCTTGCTCTGGGGGCGACACGCCGTGTCGTTGTGGTTGGAGGCGGCGTGGGTGGTAGCACAGTTGCTAAGTACCTGCGCAAGCTGGATTCAAGTATTGCCGTAACTCTGATCGAAACCAAGCCTAGTTATACCGCATGTTTTATGAGTAACGAAGTACTTAGTGGTGAGCGTACGCTTGAATCACTTACCTTTGGTTATGATGGTTTACGCCGTCATGGTGTAGAAGTGATCCAAGATACTGTCGTTGGTATCGATCCTGTGAAAAAGACGGTGCGGACTGCTGGAGGCAATAATTTTGATTATGATGCCTGTGTGGTTTCACCAGGTATTGGTTTCAAGTGGGAGACTATCGAGGGTTATGATAAGGACGTTGCTGCTGAAACTGTTCCTCATGCCTGGAATGCCGGTCCTCAAACCGTGCTATTGCGTCGGCAGATAGAAGCTATGCCAGAAGGTGGGCATGTGATTATTGCTGCACCACCCAATCCGTTTAAATGCCCACCAGGTCCTTATGAGCGTGCTTCTCAAATTGCCATGTACTGTAAGCATCATAAGCCTCGTGCTAAAATTACAATTCTTGACCCTAAGGATGCGTTCTCAAAACAAGGACTCTATACAGAAGGTTGGACTAAATTATATGGCTATGGAACCGATAATAGTATGATTGACTGGATTGGTGCAGCAGGTGGCGGAACAGTCGAAGGGCTGGATCCAGATACGCTTACCCTTCAGGCCGAGATTGAGGATTTTCAAGGCGATGTGATAAACATCATCCCACCACAAAAGGCAGGTGCCATTGCTTTTGCAGCCGATCTGGTAGATGGTGACTGGTGTCCTGTGGAAAAGCGTACCTTTGAGTCTCAGCGTCACAAGGATATCTATGTGCTCGGTGATGCCTCCAGTGCGGCCAAAATGCCTAAGTCGGCCTATGCTGCTAACTCTCAGGCAAAAGTCGCAGCAGCAGCTATTGTCAGTCGTTTCCAGGGTTTGGAACCGGGTGATCCTACTTTTGTTAACACCTGTTATAGTGTGGTAGGTGAGGACTTTGGTATTTCAGTGGCAGCGGTCTATGGTCTTGATACTCATACCAACACGATTACACCGATACCAAATTCAGGAGGTGTTTCACCATCCAATGCCAGTCCTGAAATACGTAAGCGTGAAGTGAGCTATGCCCATAGTTGGTTCAAAAATGTTATCAATGATATGCTTGAGTAGATAGATTGTAAGGATAGTCAGGGGGCGCAGTGTGTTGATGGAAATAGCCCCAATACCATTAAGTTGTATTGGGTGCTAAATAATGTAATTATTGACGTTAGTATATAATTATATTCAAGTCTGATCAGGTTTGATCATCTTTATCATAGAGATAGTGATTAAGCTTATTGAGTACTTTTGGAAAAAGTTTTTCTATTTCACTTTTTAATTTAGTCACTTTTGTTAAATCTTGATAATTATTCTCAATTTCTTCGTATAAAAGACCTAGTTTTATAATCCCCAAGGTTTTACTTGAAGATTTTAACTTGTGGGCAAGATTCTTAATATGCTCATTATCATTTTTTATTAATGAATCTTCCAATTCAATAATTGCCTCAGGTAATTGTTTGACATAAATGTTTGCCAGAGTTGAAATAAAATTTGTATTTCCCGTTGTTTTGGCATCGTTAAGTTGTTCTAAAACCTTCTTGTCAATTAATTCATTATTATTTTGTGAGTTTACAAATTCAATGATATTGTTTGTGTCAGTCGATTTTTGAATATTTGGAATATTCAACCATTTTGACAATTTTGTATTGAGTTCATTGAATGTATAAGGTTTAACGATGAAGTCATCCATACCAACCTGTTTTGTTTTTCTCCGATTATCTTCAAAGGCATGAGCCGTTAAAGCAATAATTGGTATTGGTTTTTTCTGATCATTTAATTCTCTTTCTCTGATTGCTTCCGTTGCTTGATAGCCATCTAATACAGGCATTTCACAGTCCATAAAAATAATATCATATTTATTTTGGGAAAAAGCTCTTAGGGCTTCTAAGCCATTTTCTACAATATCAATAAACTGATATCCTGATAATTCAAAATATTGCAAAGCAACTTGTTGACTAATTTCATTATCTTCTGCAATTAATATACGTAGATTGGATTTGTCAAAAAAAGTAAAAGTATTTTCCTGGTGGGCTTTAAAATTAACCTCAGTATTATGGGATTGTGAAATAGGAAAATTCAAATCAAAATAAAATTGAGAACCTAGCTGTTCTTGACTTTTGAACTGTAATTTACCACCCATTAGTTCAACTAATTGTTGGCAAATAACGAGTCCTAAACCTGTACCACCATATTTTCGACTAATAGATGAATTTGCCTGACTAAAAGCATTAAATATTTGTTTATGATAAATATCCGGGATTCCAACACCTGTATCACTGATTACAAATGAGATATTAACCTGATTATTTTCTTTTTGAGTTATGGTGACATCTAGTGATACTATACCTTCATCAGTAAACTTTATTGCATTGCCAATAAGATTAAATAAAATTTGACTAAGTCTTGTTGAATCACCATAAATATTTTTTGAAAAATCATTATTGAATTTATATGTAATCGTGAGATTTTTTTTCTCGGCCTGTCTGGAAAATGAACCAAGTACAAACTGCAATAGTTCATTTAAATTAAAAGTACAATTCTCTAGCTCAATACTATTAGCTTCAATTTTTGAGAAATCAAGAATATCATTAATAATTCTTAAAAGTGTTTTTCCAGAAGTACAAATATTATCGACTTGTTGAGTTTGCTGTTTGTTTAATTTTGAATGGGATAATAATTCTGCCATTCCCAGGACGCCATTCATTGGTGTACGTATTTCATGACTCATATTGGCCATAAATTGACTTTTAGTTTTTGATAAATCTTCTGCAGATTGTTTTGCTTCTTCTAAAGCTAATTCAATTTCCTTTGTTTGTGTAATATCAGTAATAATAAGAAGTAATAATTGACTATTATTATTTTGTTTTTTATAAAGTAAATGGCTTTTTATATTACGGCCCGTAATCTTAACCCAAATTATTTTATTGTCTTTACCAATCCAACGTAAATCCATGTTTTTATTTTCTGGGTGTAGTACAAATGATCGAAAGCGTGATAAAAAAATCTTCCTATCTTCTTCGTAGATACACTTTGATATTGAATTACCATCTTTTAATACAGAAAGAGAATTAACCATACCTTGTAAAGTATCATTAGCCTGAACAATAAGACCATTATGATCGACAACAAGGTAACCCACAGGTGCCTGATTATACAGCTGAAAAAACATATCTCTTGATTCATTAAGTTCAACTTGTATTCGTTTTAGTTCTTCATTTTGGATGTCAAGCTCAGTATTATAGACATCAAGTTCATGGAGCAAACGTTTTGTTTCACTTATTTCTTTACTATCAATTTTTCCACTAAGCTGTGTCAGTTGTTGTTCAGCGCGTTGTCGAAGATTATAAAAATTATTGGTGTCTTGCATTATCTAGTAACCATTATAATCTTATCAGTGATTATCTTTTTTTAGCTTTTCTCTTAAAGAGATATCTTCACCAATTGCACTGACACCGATAGGAACACCATATTCATCAGTAATGGCGGTGTTATTCCACCAGAGTAGATGTTGCTTACCATTTTTGCATAGGATACTATTTTCAAAGTGCAGTGGTAGGTCTGCTTTTGATTCAATAAATGAATGATATAACTCGCGTACTTCTACTTTAAAATCTTCTGGAATAAAAAGTGATATCCAGTTTTTACCTAAAATTTCATCACGTTCATAATCAACAAAATTCAAGAAAAAATCATTTGCAAATACAATATTGGCATCTACATCAAGTTGAATTGCGATCATATCGAGGTTTTCAAGTGTTGTTCGGAAAATGTACTCAGAATGTTTTAAGGTCAATTCAGCTTTTTTGGTATCATTAATATCTCTGACAACACCAATCATTCTATTGCCATTTCCATTATCGTCAGTCTCAATGTGGCCAAATTCACTCATCCAACGTATCGTACCATCAGGCATAATGATTCGATGCTCAGCGATATAATCAGTATTATTTCTTATTGCTTCATCCAGCTGAGTTTTGACATGAATGAGATCATCTGGATGAACTCTTTTCATAAAGCCATCAAGTGTTTGATCAAACTCATTTTCTTCTAGTCCAAATAATGGAGCGATAGCTTCAGACCAGAATAGCTCGTCTGTTTGCATATCCCATTCCCATACACCGAAATTTGCTTTTTTCTGTGCTAAAACACAGCGTTTGGTATTGTTAATTAATTCTTCTTGCATCTGTTTTATTTTATGGATGCTCAAGAATGTTATGACAACACCTAAAAACACTTGTGGAGCAATATGATAAGGTAAAATTCTCATTTGATACCATTGCCCATTATTTATTTGAACTTCCATTTCAAATAATTTATTTGTTGATTTGACTCGATTAATTTTATCCAATAAATCTATATTACCTAACTCATTAAGTATGTGACTAATTGGACGACCGATATCAGATTCAAGAATTTTGAAGAAATTCTTTATTTGAGGTGTGTATTTTCGAACTTCTAATGCCTCATCAAGAAAAACAGTGGCTATATCGGTACTGACTAATAAATTATCCAGATCATTATTCAGTTCAGTTAATTCTATGATCTTACTCTGGTGTTCAGCATTAACGGTATAGAGTTCTTCATTAACAGATTGTAATTCTTCATTAGTGCTTTGTAGCTCTTCATTGCTGGCTAATAGTTCTTCATTTGTCGCCTGTAATTCTTCATTAGAGGTCTCAAGTTCTTCTACCGTTGCCTGTAAATTTTCACGAGTAAATTGTAATTCTTGCTCAAGATCCAAAATGCGTTGTTCTGCTTCTTTACCTACATCAAAATTAGTGCTTTCGGAGGATAAATTGGTGACTTCTTCTTTTGTTTGAACATGTTCAATAAAGACAGAAACAAGAGGTGTTTGATTGTGTTTTTCTGTTAAGGGTAAAACATGTAAATTAATAATCTCTGATCCACTATCACCTGATAAGCGAATATTTGAATAGCGTAATTCTTCGTTACTCTTAAAGGCTTTTTGTACACCAGTTGCTAATGGAATAGAGAGTTCTTTTCGAGACATTTTGACTAAATTATTTTCCATTTTCCCTGATGGAAGTGCAAAATATTGGCTCGTTTCACCAAAAACATGCAGTATTTCTAACATTTCATTAACAACAAGTGTTAGTGGTATATATTTGTTCGTAATGCTTTCTAGAAAACGTTCAAGTACTTTATCGTCAGTAACATTATTTTGAAATCTTGAAAATTCATACTTTGTTGATGAACGAGAAACAGGATGGTTTGCATATTTTTCTAACTGTTCTGATCCTAATGGCGTATGTCTTTTTCCTTTACTTGCATATATTTTTTCTTTTGGATCTAAGACTTTAAAAAAATGACTTAATTCACCCGTTGTTTCACTGCTCCCCAAAAATAAAATACCTTCTGGATTTAGAGAAAAGTTAAACATTTCCATGGCTTTTTTTTGTAAAACCGGTTGAAAATAAATCAGTAAATTTCGACAACTAACAAGGTCAATATTTGTAAATGGTGGATCTTTTAATAAGTCCTGTTTTGCAAAAACAACCATTTCACGGATAGTTCGGGCGATTTGAAAACCATCATCTCTGGAAAAAAAATATTTATTAACAAGCTCTGGTTGCAAATCTGCCATGATACTTTCAGGATATGTTCCAGTGCTTGCACGTTGTAGTGCATTTTGATCTACATCAGTAGCAAATATCTTTACATCTTTTGAAAGATTTAGTTTATCCATGACTTCACGGCATACAATTGCAAAGGTATAGGCTTCTTCACCGGTAGCACATCCTGGAATCCAAATTCGTATTTCATCATTCGATTTTTTTTCAAATAATTTGGGAAGCCATTTGTTTCCAAGTTGCTCAAAAGCTTCACGATCTCTAAAAAATTGTGTGACTGAAATTAAAAGTTCACGAAATAAACTATTCACCTCAGCAGGATATTGCTCTAACATTTGAACATAATCTTCTAGATCACTGACTTGATTTACTGCCATTCGTCGTTCAAGACGGCGTAAAAAAGTGCTGGGTTTGTAAAAAGTGAAATCAACTTTGCACTTTTCTCTAATAAGATAAAAAATTCTTGTTAAGCCATCTTCATCGCTCAGTAATAATCTTGAACTGTCCTTAGGAGATGAGTAGGGATGTTTTATGAAGTTAATGAGCTTGTCAGGCATCTCTTCGGTAGAGAGAATAAAATCAGCCAGGCCTGTAGAAATTACACTGCGTGGCATTCCATCAAATTTAGCTGATAGGGCATCTTGCACCATTACCATGCCGCCATTTTCTTTGATACTTTTTATTCCTCGCATACCATCACTGCCAGTACCAGACAATACAATAGCAATGGCACGACTTCGTTGATCTTCTGCCAGAGATTTGAAAAAAATATCAATGGGTAAATTGATAATACCACTTTCTCTTTTTTGCTCAATCAAAATGATTTTTCCATGAAAAACGGTCAAATCATGCTTTGGAGGAATCAGATAAACATGATTTTTTTCAATTGTCATCCCCGATTTTGCACGGCATACAGGCATTTCTGTTGATTTTGATAGTAATTCAACCATTAAGCTTTTGTAGTCAGGTGAAAGATGTTGAATGACAACAAAAGCAAGCCCGGAGTTATTAGG
>JAPHSW010000148.1 GCA_026196615.1 Gammaproteobacteria bacterium
AGTACTGTTACTAAGAACAAAAACCAATCCACATATTAAACAGCGACTGATTGATATGTCTATAAATGCCACCGACTCTCATAACAAAGTTTATGTTGTTAAAGATGCTTATAATGATGGAACCTTTGATATAAATCTAAGCGACTATCTCAGTAAAGGTTTAAAAATAGATTTTGATTCCTAATTAGTAACAATAGACTTAAAGATCTTTTTACCACGACATACCAAAAAATGTCCCTAGTTGAGAAAACTAGATACGAGAATTCTCCGTCAAGTCAAAAAGTGCCTATTATCCTCTACTTGTCTGAACTTACGTAAAAACCGAATAATGACACGTATCATTACGAACAGATTCATACAAAGTTTTCTTATAAAATTGATTCATACTTAATCAAAAGGAAAACAAACAATGAAAACTTCAAACATTTTTACTTTAAAAAGAATTTTAACTTCAGCTCTTTTTGCATCTTTTGCAATCTCTGGCTCAGTTCAGGCCGATCAGTGGGACAATGAGTTATATAACATCATTCACCCTGAATCTGCCGATATTTTCAATATCGGTGAATCTAAAAGCAGTACTGAACAAGGCATTGTGAGTCTACATGATGATCACAATAAAAATTCAGTCTGGAGTTATGAATTCGAACAATATGTTAATCCAGCGGATTTTGGCGCCTCTGCTCTTACAGATGCACATGATGTCAACCGATATATGGGCAGCAATCCAACGGCTGCGGGTGGTAGTACTCGTGAGGTCTTTATCTACAATGAAAACGGTGGTGAGTACCATTTACAATAAGCACATAAAAAGTGCATATTTAAAGAGTAACCACATTAATTTTGGTCAGTTGCAGGGTAGCACAACCTACCCTAAACTACCCTGCATTACCCTATTGACCAGAATTAATGTGCTTCATCCCAGTTGTCACCAATTCCCGCCTCAACAATCAACGGCACTTTAAGTTGAGCCGCATCACTCATAATATTTTTTATTTTAGTAACAGCACTATCAATAATATTTTCAGGTACTTCAAAAACAAGTTCATCATGAACTTGCATAGTCATAATAATCCCCTCAAAAGGCTTTCCAGAAGAGGCTTCTTCCATTAACCACTCATCCATACCAAACATAGCCCGTTTGATAATATCTGCAGCACTTCCCTGCATAGGCGCATTAATCGCAGTACGTTCCGCGTATTGGCGACGCTGACCATTACGTGAATTGATTTCTGGAATATACAAGCGACGACCAAAAACTGTTTCAACATAACCCTGCTCTTTGGCCAACTCACGCATTCTATCCATATATTCTTTCACTCCTGGATAGCGCGCGAAATAAAGATCAATATACCCCTGAGCATCATTTCTACCTATATCTAATTGCTTTCCCAGACCAAAGGCTGACATACCATAAATCAAGCCAAAATTAATGGCTTTGGCACTACGACGTTGTTCAGTGCTCACCGCTTCTAATTCAACACCAAAAACTTCTGCTGCTGTGGCTCTGTGTACATCCAATCCCTGTTCAAAAGCATTCAAAAGTCCCTTATCTTCAGACAAGTGAGCCATAATTCGCAGTTCAATCTGAGAATAATCTGCCGCCACAACTTTTTTGCCTGATGGCGCAATAAATGCCTGACGTACTTTACGTCCCTGCTCCGTACGTATTGGAATATTTTGCAAATTAGGCTCAGTGGAAGACAACCTTCCAGTCACAGCAACCGCCTGATTATATGAGGTGTGGACACGACCACTTTTAGCATCAATCTGTAATGGTAATTTGTCCGTGTAGGTTGATTTAAGTTTTGCTAGTGAGCGGTGTTCTAAAATCAGTTTAGGCATAGGATAATCCAGTGCCAACTCTTGTAACACAGATTCTGAAGTTGATGGTTGCCCTTTTGGTGTTTTTGACTTAACGGGCAAGCCCATTTTTTCAAAAAGAATGTTCTGAATTTGCTTAGGTGAAGCCATATTAAAAGCATCCCCAGCCATATCAAAAGCTTCTGTTTCAATTATTTTAAGCTGTTGAGCAATATCCTGGCTTTGCTGATGTAATAAGTCCGCATCAACCAGGACGCCATTACGTTCAATTCGAGATAAAACAGATAAAAGTGGTAATTCCACCTCACAAAAAAGTTTTTTCAAACCATCTTGTTCCTGCAACTTTGGCCATAACGTTTCATGTAAGCGCATGGTAATATCAGCATCTTCTGCTGCATAAGGTGAAGCCTGAGCAACAGGTACTTCATCAAAGCGTAATTGCTTGACACCTTTACCTGCCACATCTTCATATTTTATGGTCTGAAAGCTTAAATATTTCAGTGCCAAAGCATCCATATTATGACGTGTTGCTGTACTGTCCAGAACATAAGACTCCAACATCGTATCAAAAGCAATTCCCTGAAGATTGATATTATGATTTAACAACACATTGCGATCATATTTCAGATTTTGTCCAACTTTAGCCTTATCTGGATCTTCAAGTAAAGGTTTCAAGCGTTGCAATACTTCAGTGCGATCTAATTGTTCAGGCGCTTCAACATCTTTATGAATCAAAGGAATATAAGCTGCTTTGCCACTTTCTACGGAGAAAGAAACACCAACAATTTCTGCTTCCATATAGTCCAGAGAAGTTGTTTCAGTATCAAAAGCAAAAAGCTCAGCTTGCTGTAGACGTTTTTCCCAGACACTAAAGGTATCCCAATCCATAATAGTGGTGTAGTCACCTTTCTCATTACTCTGTAATGCTTCACCCGCATCATCAATCAACATTTCCTGTTGCGTACCAACAAATTCCTTACTGAGTATCTGAGAAAGCCAGGTTTTAAATTCCAATTCACTATAAAGGCTTTTAAGTTGTTCTGAATCAGGCTCATTCATACGAAGCTGCTCAATGGTCTCTTCCATCTCAACATCCAGCTTGATGGTAACTAATTCATAAGACATTTTTAATTGCTCTAAAGAATCACGCAGATTTTCACCCACTTTGCCTTTAAAAGCATCTGAATTCTCAATAATATTAGCAACATTCTCATATTCCATTAACCATTTAACTGCGGTCTTAGGACCCACTTTGGGAACGCCAGGGATATTATCCGACGTGTCACCAATTAGAGCCAGATAGTCTCTGATTTGCTCAGGAGTCACTCCAAATTTTTTCTTAACTCCTTCAATATCCATGACTTGATTTTTCATTGTATCAACAAGAGTAATTTGCTCGTTGACGAGTTGAGCCATATCCTTATCACCTGTTGAAATAACAACATCAAGCCCCTGTTCTGCTGCTTGAACAGCCAGCGTTCCAATTACATCATCTGCTTCAACACCTGGAATGGCAATCAATGGAAAACCCAAAGCTCGAATCACATCATGTAACGGCTCAATCTGGCAACGTAAATCATCCGGCATAGAGGCTCGATTGGCTTTATATTCAGGATACATATCATCACGAAAGGTCTTACCTTTGGCATCAAAGATCATCGCTACTCTTTGAGTGGGATAATCATTACGCAAACGTTTGAGCATATTCACCACACCATAGACTGCACCTGTAGGTGTACCCTTAGAATTATTTAAACCCGGCATCGCATGAAAAGCACGATAAAGATAGGATGAACCATCCACCAGCACCAGTTGCTTATCAGATGCAGAATCTTCCGTGTTTGTTGTCGTGCCTGGCATAATTGTTTTAATCCTGTTCTTGTGAATACATTTTTGGAATTAAGAGCTGAAATTTATTAATTGAGCAAGGATTATACTGCCTAATGAAGCATTGAGTAAATAAGGGTCCAATATGTCCTTATTTTTTCAATCAAATAGAAAAAGACCACAAAAAAACAATGACTTTTTCATCAAGAGGCTAGCCTTTAAATGCCTGCTTAGAATCCAGATAATCTAACTCTTGCTGAGTGCTTTGACGATTTAAAATACTATTTCGGTGTGGAAAGCGGCCAAACTTTTCAACAATCTCTTTATGGTGTCTCGCAAATCGCGCATTATCTTCTAAGCCTGCCCGCTCAAAAAGTTGTACCGAAAACTCTTGATCTTCCAGGTTCTCACTGTGCATTAACGGCATATATAAAAATGACAATTGATTTTTTGGCAGCTGACTATCCATTTTCTGAGCAATGGCCTGACGTGCAATTTGAACAGATAATTGCTCAGTCTGGAAACTTTTGGGCTGATTTCGAAACATATTTAAGGGTAGTTGATCTAGAATAATCACCAAAGCCAAAGCTCCTTCTGCGGTGTCAGCCCAATGATTTAACTCACCATTTGCAGCACTTTCCCACACCCCCTCAAATTTCTCTTTGATTTCAGCATCCAGTTCTGGAGTTGACCGAAACCAGTGTTTTTTAATACGTTCACAATACCAGTAGTCAAGAATATTTTCCGGTGTAAAATCCATATTTTTCCTTTTCTTTATCCACCAAACATTGGTCAATTATAGTCTGGTTTCTTATCTATGTTGAACTCATCTTGTTCTTGATGACTTTTTGGGCTTACGTGAAACCATTCCCACCTTTATTTATTTTGTTGCCAATATTTATTGCTGTCACCCTCTTTTTGCCTGAACTTTTGTCAAAATTGACTACAATAAATTAATAAGTTCAATTCATTCTGTTTTTGATTGTTAAATTTGCGACCACATTCATTGTTATGCTCAGCTTTTTTGGTACACTAGACGGAATGAATCAAAGGCTGGCTCTCTGACCCCGGCAAAATAAAAAGGAATAGGCTCTCAATGAATAAAAAACATTTTTTATTTTTAATCAATGTTGTATTAATCACTTCATCTCTAGTCTTGAGCAGCGCTGTCTTAGCAGAAGAAGAAGGCGAAGAGAAACGCAAACCCGATGACGATAAGGTTAACCCTCTTGATAATGTGGACATTAATATTATCAAACGCGAAGATAAAACCATTGAAACTCACAGCGTGAATGGCATCGTATATAAAGTGAAAGTTGTTCCATCATCAGGCCCTGTCTATTATCTGTATGATACCGATGGTGATGGCTCTTTAGAAACACGTTCTAACCGTGAATTAAGCGAAACCACTGTTCAACAATGGAAAATCTTTGAGTGGTAAATGTCTGTTTATACCTCGCTCTCCCCTTCTCAGCTTAAACAGCTACTAAATCAATACGAACTGGGAGAGCTCCTTCATTTTGAAGGAATTGCCGATGG
>JAPHSW010000041.1 GCA_026196615.1 Gammaproteobacteria bacterium
AGATTATGGGATCGTTTGTCATCAGTACTTCAATGGAAAAAATACACTTGGCATACGACTCAATTGGGAAAAACGCTATATTACTCTTGGACCAATTTGTACACTATTGGGACTTGCGTTTAAGCTTTACGATCCTAATCAATTGCTTTCATCTGATACTGCACCTGGAATCACATTAGCTCTTATTCCAACAGATCTAAAGGGCATAAAAATTGGCAGACGCCACTTCCCTCTTAATCAAACATTTCAAAATGGACCAAACTCAGGAAAAGATGTTTTTATTCCAGTTGAATGGATCATTGGAGGCCAGGAATTTGCTGGAAAAGGCTGGAGTATGCTCATGGAAAGTCTGGCTGATGGCCGTTCAATATCATTACCTGCACTAAGCACTGGTGCAGGTAAATTAGCCAGTAGAACTACTGGAGCCTATGCACGGATACGCAAGCAATTTAACCGCCCCATTGGTGACTTTGGTGGTGTCTCTGAAGCACTCAGCAGAATTGCCGGCAACACTTATATAATGGAAGCAGCAAGAAATTTAACTGTAACCAGCATAGAACAAGGAGAAAAACCATCAGTTGCAGGTGCCGTGGTCAAGTATCATCTGACAGAAAAAATGCGTCAAGTTGTCAATGATGCAATGGACGTTTATGGTGGTGCAGCAATATGCATGGGACCAAGAAACATTATGGGCAGAATATATCAGGCTGTACCCATTAGTATTACTGTAGAAGGAGCCAATATTCTTACAAGAAGTATGATAATTTTTGGTCAGGGAGCTGTACGCTGCCACCCTTACGTTTTTAAAGAAATCACATCCGTTAATGAAAAAAATAAAATGAATGGCTTAATTCATTTTGATAAAGCGTTAACAGCTCATATCTTTCATGTCATACGTTCATTTAGTCATACATTATTTACAGCACTTACTGATGGACGGTTTTGCAAAACACCCTCTAAAAAAGAAATACCAACTATCACTTCAGAATACCAACATGCAACACGACGTTATTTTCAAAAGCTTTCTCGAATGAGCGTTGCCTTTGCTCTATTAAGTGATTTTTGCATGATCAGTCTCGGAGGGAAACTAAAACAAATGGAAAACATTTCTGGTCGACTTGCTGATATATTAAGTAACTTGTATTTAAGCTCAGCAGTTTTAAAACAGTATCATAATGATCAATTTTATTTAGAAGATAAAATAATGATGCAATGGAGTTGTGAAACACTGCTTTACGATACACAACAAGCATTTTCTGGTGTACTTGCAAACCTGCCTAATCGATTTATTGCTCAACTGTTAAAAATACTTATTTTTCCTTTTGGAAAAATTCAACATAAACCATCAGACAAACTCTCAAATCTAGTCGCTCAAAGAATATTATCCTCTTCAGAAGAGCGTAACAGACTGACCTCTGGCATCCATATCAGTAAAGATATCAATGATCCAGTTGGGCGACTGGATGACGCTCTGGAAAAAGTTATTGCAGCAAAAGATGCTGAAAAAAAATTACATCAATTTGAAAAAAAACATCAAATTGAACGTTATAACTCATCTGAAAAAAGACCAATGAATTTTCTTGAAACAATTAATATTGCATTGCAGAACGGACTCATTAATTATCATGAGCTAAAAGTTATCTATCAGGCCTATCAGGCACGAAGTGAAGTTATAAAAGTAGATGATTTTGATCAAAACTTAAAATGAACTTGAGGATAGAAAAATGACACACACTCTAACAAATTCAATGAGCCCCGTTTATGTCATTGATGGTCAAAGAACACCTCAACTGAAATCTCAAGGTAAACCAGGGCCTTTTAGTGCCAGCGATCTTGCTGTTGCTTCAGCACGTTCTTTATTAATTAAAATGCCCTTCACAGCTGATATTATTGATGAAGTCATTATTGGCTGTGTCATGCCAGATGCAAGTGAAGCCAATATTGCACGACAAATAGCACTAAGAATCGGTTGTGACCAAAAAGTCTCAGCATGGACCGTACAACGAAATTGTGCTTCTGGTTTGCAGGCCATTGATAGTGGTATGAATAGTATCCGAAGTGGCCAATCAGACATTGTTTTAGTAGGTGGAACAGAGGTTATGTCAAGAGCACCTGTAATGTGGAATAACAGAATGGTTAACTGGCTATCAAATTGGTTTCGAATCAGAGCAAATAATTTAATTGACAATATAAAATATATCACTCACCTAATGCATTTAAGGCCATCATTTTTTAAACCAACTTTTGCACTTATAAAAGGTTTAAACGATCCACTCATTGATCGCTCTATGGGCCAGACTGCAGAAAACTTAGCATGGCGATTTAATATATCACGTGTAGAGATGGATCAATATGCATTACAGAGTCATATGCGTTTATCACAAGCAATGGAGAAAAATTTGTTTAATAGTGAAATCACACCTTTATACGATAATAGCAATCATTTTTTTTCAAATGATGATGGGGTCAGAAAAGATTCATCTATAGATAAACTATCAAAATTAAAACCCGTATTTGATCGTAAAAATGGCTCAGTAACAGCCGGGAACAGTGCACAAGTCAGTGATGGAGCAACAATGTTGTTCCTGGCGAGTGAAAAAGCAGTAAAACAGCACAATTTAAAAGTTCTCGGAAAATTAGTTGAATGTCATTGGGTAGGTCTGGCACCAGATGAAATGGGATTAGGACCTGCTCATGCAATCCCTCCACTATTAAAAAATAATGATCTTAAAATTCATGATATAGATTATTGGGAAATTAACGAAGCCTTTGCAGCACAGGTAATCGCGTGTAAAAAAGCATTAAATGATGAAACCTATTGTATCAATAAACTGGACTTGAATGAAAAATTGGGAAACATTCCTGATAATCGATTAAATATCGATGGTGGTGGAATTAGTTTAGGACATCCAGTAGGTGCAAGTGGGGCACGAATTGTTTTACATTTACTTAAGACATTAAAGCGGCACTCATTACGAAAAACTGAAAACCTGGAAACATCACGTGGCATTGCTTCACTTTGTATTGGTGGTGGGCAAGGCGGTGCAATTTTACTTGAAACAGCATTAAATAATAATAGACATACTAGCTCAATAATTTAAAGAACCTATAAGGCAATTTGTAAAATTCAACTCCCTGTTTTATAGGGAGACCAAAAATGTGGGGGAACTTGACGATGAAACAATCATATAAAAATTGGTTGATAGAAAAAGATGACTTTCATATTGTAACTCTATACCTGAATATCCCTGATACTTCAACTAATGTCTTATCACAGGAAGTACTCATTGAATTACAAACCATACTTGATGAAATGAAAAAAATGCCTCTTAAAGCATTAATTTTTCAATCAAGTAAAGAACATTGTTTTATTGCTGGTGCAGATGTTAATGAGTTTTCTAAATTTATTGAAAGCAACAATGCTTACGACGAAGCACTGCATGCGATTCAAATCGGACAGCACGTCATGAATAGTATTGAAAACTTACCCTATCCAACATTTTCTCTAATCAATGGTCATTGTCTTGGTGGGGGTATGGAACTGGCATTAGCTTGTGATTACAGAATTGCTTTAGATGATTCACAAACAAGAATTGGGCTTCCTGAAGTTAAATTAGGTATACATCCTGGATTTGGAGGCACAGTTCGTATGAACCGTCTTTTAGGTGTTTTCAAAGCTATGAATCTTATGTTATCCGGTCGTATCTTATCAGTAGAAAAAGCTCAACGTTTTGGTCTGATTGATAATATTATTTCAAATAAAATAAAAAATCATCATTTTAGAGATCTTGTAAATCAATGGATTGACGAGTCATTATCACAAAAAAAAGGGATATTAAAATACTTCACACAGAAACACAAACGCCCTTTTTATAACAACTTACTCGAACTTAATTTTATTCGCCCTTTTGTCTCTTATCTCATTAGTAATAAAGTAAGCAAACGTGTCAAAAAGCATCATTACCCTGCCCCATTTGAATTAATTAACTTATGGCAACTTCATGCTGGGAATGATGATTTTATGATGAAAAAAGAAGCTGAATCTGTTGCTTGTTTAATCACAAGTGAAACAGCACAAAATTTAATTCGTATTTTTCACTTACAAAATAAATTGAAAAATCTAACACATTCTTCTACTGATAAAAAAATAAAACACATTCATATTATTGGTGGCGGTGTTATGGGTGGTGATATAGCCATATGGTGTGTCTATAAAGGTTTAACCGTGACCGTTCACGATCAAAACAATGAAGTACTTGCACGATTAGTCAAACGAGCCAGTGATTTTTTTAATCGGAAGTTCAAAGAAAAGCATCAATTTCAATCTGCTTTAGACCGACTTATTCCTGACATTAATAATGATGGTCTTAAAAAAGCTAATCTGATTATTGAAGCAATTATTGAAAATGTAGAAGCCAAACAATCTGTTTTTAAACAAGCTGAAAATATAGCTCATCCAGACTGTATTTTTGCAACCAATACTTCAAGCATACCGCTTGATGATATTTCACATGGGTTAAGTGATCCAGGTCGTCTGGTCGGCATACATTTTTTTAACCCCGTATCAAGAATGCCGTTAATTGAAATCGTCAGTTCCAATCTCACATCAGAAACTGCCAAAAAAATGGCTATGCAATTTTCAGGGCAGCTAGGTAAGTTACCTCTTCCCGTAAGAAGTACTCCAGGGTTTCTGGTAAATCGAGTTTTAACACCTTACCTATTAGAAGCCATGGAACTTTATACCGAAGGAGTACCTGCAACTTTTATCGACCAGGCGGCCTTAAATTTTGGAATGCCAATGGGTCCTATTGAATTATCAGATAAGGTAGGTCTTGATATTTGTCTATCCGTTGCTGAAAATTTATCAAAATCTCAAAACGTGAGCGTACCTGAAACATTAGTTCAATGGGTAAAAAAGGGACATTTAGGTATAAAGACCAATCAAGGTTTTTATGAATATAAAAAGGGAAAGCCAATTAAAAACAAAACCGATTATACCGGACTAACACTAACACAAGTCAGTAATCGTTTAATGTTTCGTTTATTTAATGAAGCAGTTGCCTGTCTGGATGAACACGTTGTTGAAAATGAAGATTTTCTTGATGCAGGCATTATTTTTGGGACGGGTTTTGCTCCTTTTTTAGGTGGTCCAATGCATTATATTAAGCATCAGGGAATTGCAGAAATGGATCATAAACTCATTGATTTATCAAAAAACTTTGGTCAACGTTTTAATCCTGGCCTTGGTTGGAACACATTTATATCAATGCATTAGGTAACAAAAATATAGAGTTAAGATAAAAGAACTGAGGTATAAGTTATGAATCACTCATCAATTCAAGGTAAAAACAAAAATTTTAATGAAGTAGAACCTATTACTCCCGGAACAGCAAAAACACTTTCTGGACTGTTTATTAAACGCTGTAATGCCACACCCAATAAAACGGCCTATCATTTTTATGATAACAATACTCTCAAATGGAAAAGCCTGACATGGTCAGAATCCTATAATGAAGTCATCAAATGGCGCTTACTTTTTCAAAAGTTGGGCTTAAAAGCAGAAGATAATATTGCCATTATGATGAGAAATTGTCCTAATTGGATATTTTCAGAACAAGCAGCTTTAAGTCTTGGCATGATTGTAGTGCCCTTGTACCCAAACGATAGACCCGAAAATATTGCCTATATTTTAAAAGATGCCAATGTAAAAGCCCTAATCACTGAGAACAGTAAACAAGTTGAATCACTTTCTTCTATTAATCAACAATTAAATCAATTAACTGCTCTTATCACTGTAGAAGAAATTGCTTCGGTTTCTTTAAACAATCAACTACACACAACTCTTAAAAATCTAATTTTGTACTCATTTAACAATATACCTTCTGATTCAGTTATTGTTGATACACAATACGAAGATATGAGCAGTTCAAAACAGTTGGCAACTATCGTTTATACATCTGGAACAACCGGAAAACCTAAAGGAGTCATGCTGACACATCAAAACATATTATTTGATACATGGGCCTCTATCTCTGCAGTACCTTGTCAAAGTGAAGATAAATTTTTATCTTTTTTACCCTTATCTCACATGTTTGAACGAACTGCAGGATATTATATTCCAATGATGTCAGGGGCAGAGGTTGCTTATGCCCGCTCAATTGATGCATTACCAATTGATTTACAAACCATAAAACCAACGGTATTAGTCACTGTACCAAGAATTTTTGAACGTGTTCATCAAAAAATTACTCACAAAGTAATGAATAGTTCACTGTTTGCCAAAAAACTTTTCAATTTGACGATTCGAATCGGTTGGAAGCGCTTTCTTTATCAGCAACACAAACACATTTGGTTTCCAGGCCTTTTACTATGGCCGCTATTGAATAACATTATAGCCAAAAAAGTAATGGCTAAACTCGGTGGTCATCTTCGTCTAGCTATCAGTGGTGGAGCCCCTCTTTCAAATGAAATCGCTCAATTTTTTATTGGTCTTGGTTTAACCATCACTCAAGGTTACGGTATGACTGAAGCAGGTCCAGTCATCAGCACCAATAAACTAGAAGATAATGATCCATTCAGCGTTGGCCAAATATTACCAGGAATTAAAACTCGTTTTGAGAAAAATGGTGAACTGTTAATTAAAGCCAAAAGTGTTATGAAAGGCTATTGGAATAATGAGAGTGCCACAAAAAAAGTCATTACATCAGATGGCTGGCTCCATACAGGAGATAAAGCTGAAATTAAAAATAATCATTTATATATCACTGGTCGTGTTAAAGAAATACTTGTTTTAAGTAATGGTGAAAAAGTGCCTCCTGCTGATCTCGAAATGGCTATTTGTAGTGATCCCACTTTTGAACAAGCCATAGTTATTGGTGAAGCTAAACCATATTTAAGTGCAATTATTGTTATTAATGAAGAATACTGGAATGATGTAGCCGAAGAAGCTCATGTCAACTCCATAGAAAAAAATGCACTGCAAAACAAAAAAGTATGTCATATCGTCACTAAAAAAATAGCAACATTATTAAATTCATTTCCCGGTTATGAACAAATACGACGAGTTAAACTTATTTTAAGTCCCTGGACTATTAACAATGGTATGTTAACCCCCACTATGAAGCTTAAACGCAATAAGATCATTGCCAATTACAAGGATGATATTAATAAACTTTATGCAGGCCATATTTAATCAAAGAAATGAAGTAGAACTTTATACAATTACGTATTTTTACGGAGTTTAAATGGTTTCAAAATAATTTATACTCTATGTATATCTTAAATATGTGGAGTTATTTATGTGTAGTACACCTAGATTCTCAAGAAAAGCAAAGTACTCACGTACTGTTTCGACCAGTAGCGTATTTCACTCATCCTATTCTCAAATGATGCGCTCAGCTTCATTACAGTACGAACAGCGTCAAAAAGAACTTACAAAACGTAGACAACGTTTACTAGAAAAAGAGCGGTTAGAAGAGCAACAACTCAATACTTCAACAGATTAAAATAACTCTATAGATCAATAATCTGCTTTACCTTCTTCCTTAAATCACTGGCTTAGATCCCTAAAAATTTTATTCAACAACTGACTAATACATCACTTCACAATTATATTATAAAAAATACTAGTATTAACTTAATTCTTAACCTATATTTATTTCTATAAAAATAGATTATAAAAACCTCGTTATAAACCATATGTAAATTATTGTTTTATAACACATTAATTTTTATTAATTGTTTTTTATAATAATAAAAACCAACCGACAAATTAAGTGATTCAACATATTGGAGTTCTAACTCATCATGCTAAGCCTTAACAACATTAAGATTAAACCAAAATTGATTAGCCTGTTTTTACTAATTGGACTTTTACCAATATTAATTGTGGGTTGGTTTTCTCAGCAAAAAGCCAGTGATGCATTAATGCAAACAAGTTTTAACCAACTTTCAGCTGTCCGAGATATCAAAAAGAGTCAACTTGATGACTATTTTCAAAGTGTTGTTAGTAATATTGACGGTCTGGAGATAACGGTTTCAAATATTCAAACTGAGGCTTATAACAAATTGGATGCGGTCTCAAGTATCAAAAAATCTCAACTAGAACTTTATTTCCATTTTCGTGAAGTTGATGTTAAGACTTTGTCAGGTAATCCTTATGTTATTAATGCTCTAAATGATTTCAATCTGGCATTTAATAGTGACTTTAATAATCCAATTAACAACATTGACTGGAAAAACTATGAAGAAGAGTATGCTCCCTGGTTTAATGATTATGTTAAAAATTATGGTTACTATGATCTCTTCCTGATTTCAAAAGATGGTAATGTCATTTTTTCTAGTGCCAAAGAATCAGATCTAGCTGAAAACCTGGTCACAGGGAAATTACAAAATAGTGGTTTAGGAAAATTATTTAAAAGTGCTTTAAACGGATATGCAATTGCAGATTTTGAGCCCTATGCTCCTTCTAATGGTGATCAAGCTGCTTTTATAGGTTCTCCCATTGTAGTCGATGGAGATACAATAGGCGTTGTTGCTCTGCAACTCCCCATTGATAAAATGAATGCTATCACCCAACGTCGTAATGGTATGAGTCCATCAGGGGAAAACTATTTAATCGGTAGAGACAGTGATGGAAAAACAGCATTAAGAAGTGATCGAGTAGTTAAAAAAGCAAAAATTGGCAAAGCAAAATCTGGAAAATATATTGATAAGGCATTGGCAGGTGAACAAGGTTTTGCAGTAAAGACAGGCAGTACAGGTAACATTGAATTAATTGGCTATTTTCCTTTAAATATTAATGGACTTGAGTGGGCATTAATGGCCAGTGTGTCTCTTGAAGAAATACTTGCAGGACAATTAAATAAAAATGGTGAAGGCTTCTTTGATGACTTCATGAAACTCAATGGCTACTATGATCTTTTTTTAATTCACCCTGAAGGTAAAATATTTTACAGTGTTGCCAAGGAGGCAGACTATAATACCAATATACTTAAAGGTAAATATAAAGACAGTAATCTTGGCGATGGCGTAAGAAAATCATTAAAAACCAAAGAACATCATTTTGTTGACTTTGCACCTTATGAACCAAGTAATGGTGAACCCGCAGCATTCATTGTTCAACCAGTAATGGATGAGAATAATAATGTTGAACTACTACTAGCCTTACAGCTGCCTCAAGATAAAATTAATCGCATCATGCAATCAAGAACAGGTATGGGTGAAACTGGTGAAACTTATCTCGTTGGAAATGATAAGTTAATGCGCTCGGACTCCTTTCTAGATAAAACAGGGCATTCAGTTAAAGCCTCTTTTGCTGGAACGATCAAAGACAATGGAGTTGATACTGATGCAGTAACTTTTGCATTTGATGGGAAAACTGATGCTAATATCATTACAGATTACAATGGAAATCCTGTTCTATCCGCTTATACTTCCCTACCAATTGATGATTTTTCCTGGGCAATTATTGCTGAAATAGACGAAGCTGAAGTTCAACAACCCATTAATGATTTAATCTACAGTGTTCTTATCATAACAGTCATAATTTCTATTATTATTTTAGTCATTTCAATCTATCTGGCATTAAGTATATCCAGACCATTGGTCAAAGGTGTTGCTTTTGCCCAACTCATCGCTGGAGGTGATTTAACAGGCTCTCTAGACGTTAACCAAAAAGATGAAATTGGTATACTGGCTCATTCACTACAGGAAATGTTAGGCCGACTAAGAGAAATTGTGACCAGTGTTAAAATGTCTACCAGTAATATTTCTCAGGGTTCTTCACAATTAAGTGAAAGTGTTCAAAATCTTTCATCAGGTGCATCTGAACAAGCAGCAAGTGTTGAAGAAACATCCAGTGCCCTGGAAGAAATGAGTGCCAATGTCAATCAAAATGCAGATAACGCCAAGCAAACTGAAAAAATGGCCGAATCAGCAGCACATCAAGCTGAAGAAGGTGGTGATGCTGTTGAACAAACTGTAACAGCGATGAAAGAGATTGCAGATAAAATCAACATTATTGAAGACATTGCCTACGAAACCAAAATTCTTGCATTAAATGCTGCCATTGAAGCGGCACGTGCAGGCGAGCATGGCAGAGGTTTTGCCGTAGTTGCTGCTGAGGTAAGAAAACTCGCAGGTAATAGTGAAACTGCTGCTAATGAAATCAGTGATTTGGCTAAATCAAGTGTCTCTGTTTCCGAAAAAGCAGGTAGTTTGCTGAAAGAGATTGTACCAAGCATTTCTAAAACAGCG
>JAPHSW010000249.1 GCA_026196615.1 Gammaproteobacteria bacterium
CGGCATCCATGCCTCGAAAAGCCCCCGAAAGGCCAATAACACCTGACCACCTCCTACCAACATCATTTTTCTCACTAGAAGGGAAAGAAAAAAGCAAAAGAAAAGTCAAAACATTTAGAGCTAATGGATTACCTTTCTTTTGACTTCTCTTTTTCTCTTGCTTTTGCTCTTCTCCCACCAGCGAGAAAATGATGTACTTAGTGATGAAGACTGAGAGCTGGAATGTCTTTCGGGGCTTTTCGAGCCATGGATGGCGAGGATGAGCGCTACATGGATGTACTTGAGCGTCCCCGAAAAGACATTCCAGCTCTCAGTCTTCATCACGATTTTAAAAGTTCAAAATTTCCCGAGCGCCACCTATAGGTGCTTTCGTATCATCTCCAACATTCTGACTCTTTCTACAAATTCATGTTCATTAATTTCATCAATAAGCATCAACGACTCCTTAATTAACAAATTATTTATACCCGTTATTTCTTCCAGCTTCATATACGCTTGCTCCTGATTTTCACGTCTGATAGCAGGATGAGTCGTTTGGATTTTATCCCATAAAAGATCTTGTACCTTTGCCAACAGATAGCCCGACTGCTTATTTTGCCACCGATAATAACCACTCGCTTGAATATGTTCTAATAAACTCCGTCTTTCCACTTGAGCATCATTGAGTTGAGGCCCAAAACGAAGAGGAGCTCGCCAAAGCCATATAAAAAATAAAATACTTAAACTAAACATAACATACCATGCATTTTTCCATAACCAATTCCATAGAGCAGGCATATCATCAACACGAACCAGCCAAACACCTGCATCATGGTTCTGCAGTTGAACCAGATAATGTAAAAAACGAGCATGGTCATATTTTGATATATGCTCATTACCAAACATTGATGTTGAAGATAGTACGGTTATTAAGCCTTGCTCTAAAGAAAACTGCATTAAATACTGACCAACATCGTCTTTAAGCAACCATGAAAGTTGTGGTTCAACACTCTTTTTCCCCAGTGTCACATCATAAGGAAAATTGACTTTTAATTCTGTATTTTTGTCCTCATAACTAAAATCAGAATTTAAAGAAAAAATGACAGGAAGCTCTTCTTCCACATCATTTTCAGGTGTTTTCTCTAGCTTAATTTCATTAGATATTTTATTTTCACTGCTGTCTTCATCATTACATCCGCAAGTTTCATCAACTGTAGAAAAGATCTTGAATTCTTCAAGTAAAGGATCAATCGTTA
The DNA here is from genome assembly GCA_026196615.1 of Gammaproteobacteria bacterium. Taxonomy (GTDB): domain Bacteria; phylum Pseudomonadota; class Gammaproteobacteria; order GRL18; family GRL18; genus GRL18. Next base: position 1,236 of record JAPHSW010000249.1, read on the forward strand.
ATAAAGGAGTTTCATCACCTGTTTCAATACGACGAGCTTCTACAATAAGATGCCCTCCAGCTCGAACCCACTTTAATAAATTCTGACTAAGCTCTTTATTGATAGTTTCTCTTTGAGTCGCAATCAGCAATGTATGTTTAGTAGATGGTAAATCACGAAAAGCAATTAAGCCATTCACTTGCTGCACTTGCACACCCATTTTTCTTAGAAAAATTTCTGATGCTAATAAATTATTGGTTTTGGCTATTCCTTGAAATCCCACCTCTTTTTCTTCATCAACCCAGGTAAAATTGTTATAAAACCAGTTTCCCATAGCAAGAACAATCAATAAAAGAAGAAGATATAATAGAACTTGTCCCCAATTACTCATCGTTTGAGCCTCGATTATCACTATGAGACATAGACTCTTGATTAGTCTTTTTATAAAAGAAAGACCAATCCGCACACAATTGTTGCATTTGCTTTTCTGGAATAAAACGATGAGCATAAGCAGTGAGTTGCCAGGCCCGAGTCAAGTCAATAAAGTAATTCACTTCTAAGTCTGAAGACAGTGATAATTCATTTGTTACCAAGTCCAGGCAATCACCCTCTGTTGCTCCATTGGCCAAATTAAATTCATAGTTATTGACCAAATAGGCAAGAGTCGCTCGATAAAGAAGTGCTAGTGATGCGCGATAATTTTGTTGCTTATAAAGTAGCATAGCCTGTGCAGCAACATCATCTGGTAATGATTCTTCTCTGACATCAAGTCCAAATAATGTTTCCGGCAACTGCCTTGGTTTTTCTTTAGTTTTAAACAATCCACTAAAACCAAGACGTAAACGATCACGATATTTTACTAATAAAAAGATCAAAACTAAGGCCAAAACCCAAAGTGCTATTTCAAATAGGAAGGCTATTACTTTTCCTGTTTTTTCAAAAAAATCCGTTAGCCAAGTACGTGTTGAATCAAGATCATCTTCGTCTTCATTTAATTCACCTGTATATTCAAGTGTTTCTATCTGTTTAAATCGGTTAAATACCGGAGATTCCATAACTTCTTTTATCGTTTCAGATGATGCTTCAGAGGCTAATGGGTGCGGTGAAACTTCTGGAAGTATTTTTTCATATGTAACAGATGCATTTTGTGATAAGGCTTGTGCACTTAGTGGTATTGCACTACCCAAAAAACACAGACTTGAATAAAACACAATAATAAAAATCGCTTGCATATTTCGTTGAATATCAGCAACCTTGGTTAAAGAACCCGTTCTCTTTTTTTGTAAAGTTTCTTTTTTTAAAGAATGCTTTTTAGTAAGCTTTCTAAAAACCAGTTCAATATCCCAGCCTTCTAAAATAGTTCGACGATTTAAATACAAAACAAAGCCACCAGCAACATATAGCGTTTCAACAATCATCATCACAAAAAAATATAAAGTGCTCGATAAAGCATTCAATAAGAGTCCAGGCTCTTCAGTCATAAAAATAGTTTCAGCACTTTCTATTGCAATATCCGTCGGAAACATCATAAGCAATAGACCAATCAAGCCCCAGGAAACCAAGGTTTCAAGATGCACACATAGCACGAAAAAAAGAACTTCACGATTATTGTAGTTTCTACCTAAAGCATGCATTCTTTGTCTTCTGAACTTTCCCTTAAGACCTTCCAATTGTCTAACTGGCAGACCAAATGCTCTGGCAGGATCAAGCCGATAGAGTGTCAACGAAGAAAAAACACCTGTTTTAAAAAAAGAAGGAACTGCATTAACAACATCTTTCCAGGTTGTCTTTTCAGAGAAAATTACCCTTGATAAAACAAAAAGTGGTACTCGGTCATAGAGTGGCTTTAAAAACCAGATAAGAAAAAATGCCCAATAGGGATAGTCTTCCAACAAAATGATATTGATAATTAAAAATAAAGGAAAAACTGTCACCATCCAGCTAGACAACAATAATCTCCAATGAGAAACAGCTAAGCGAACCGCCACATCCATAGCTTCCCATGGTGTTCTTGGTCTAACTTCTAAAGTCAATAATTCAAGATTCATTCCATCTTATCCAGTTTATGACCAACAAAAATAAAATAGGAAAGAACCATGATCCACATTCCGATACCAATAATATATTTAATGTTTGCACTAATGCTTTGTGAGGATGACCAAAAGGCTTCAATAAAAGCAGCAATAAAAAACATAATTGCAGCACCCGCCATAATTTTCACTGACACTTTTGCAGCATCTAAAACTGACTGGTAACGACTCTTGCGTCCAGGAATAAAAAGAGAAAAACCCAGTTTTAATCCTGCAGCACCACTTAATGCAATAGCAGTCAGCTCCATAGCACTATGACCAGACACAAAAGACCAAAAAGTACTACTATAGCCAATTTGAGTAAGATGTCCTGCCACTGCACCAATATACAAACCATTGAACAAAAGAGTTAAAAGACTTCCAATACCAAACAATAGCCCCGTTGCAAAGGTACGAAAACCAATACCCGTATTATTAAAAATATAGAAACCAAACATTTTACTATCAGAATCCGAGCCTCGTTCACGTCCAATATGCTCCGCTTGAGGATCATACATGGCTTCCATACTTGCCACGGTATCAGGTGACATAATGCTATAAACAAACTCAGGCCAATATTGTATTAACACAATCATAATAATCAGTGGTAAATAAAAAACTGCTGAAGAAAGCCATACCCACTTACTTTCATTTCGGACAGTTTGAGGAAATGTTTGACTGAAGAATGTTACAAATGACTTAACAGCACTTTGTCCATGAGTATGACCTGACTTGTAAAATACCTGATGAGCCTGATCAATGAGCGAACTCAAGCGATTAATCAAATATGGACTATATCGTCTGGATTGTGCCAATGATAAGTGCTGACAAATTTCTCTGTATAGTCCTGGAAAATCAGCACTAGAAAGCAGTTCTGGATTGAGAGTCAAAAACTTTTCTTGATTAGAACGCCTTATTTTTTTCTTTTTAGCAGCTCTTTTTCTTTGCCATTCTTTAAATCTGTTTTTTTTATGTTCTTCAACAGGTGTTGCTTCATTTAGTAACTCTTCAAGCAAAAGAGGATCCAAAAGAACTTCCATAATAAGCCATTGCTGTTCATGAGCCTTAATGAACTGTTCCTGATTCATCGTCGCCCCATTAGATAATTTGCAATTCCTAGTAATCGTTCACTGGCAGGGTTTTCAAACTCAGTTGGTGCTTTCTCAGTTAAGTGAATTGATTGAGAGGGTAGCTTATCCATCAGAGGAACAGCCAGCAAAGCCAGTTCTTCTGCACGTTCTGGAGAAAAATATTCAAAACGTTCCGCATAACTAATAATTGTCTGTTGCTCTTTGCCACTCAGGGTAATCTCTGGGGTATAAATACCAACAAATTCCTGATCTAAAAATGCTTTATCTTTTAAGTCACGTTTATAAACTACAATCGTATTAGCAACCAGATCACCCAAACGACGAAAATCTTTGCTCATCAACATTGTCATGACACCCAATGCATAGAAAAAAGGAAGGAAATCAACCGTTCTTAAAAGATTTCTAATTAATGATGCACCCCAGGAAACCATCGTACCATCTATTTGAAGAACCTGAATTTTCATTGCCTTTTTCCCAGGGGTCTGACCTTGAAAATAAATCTCAAAAAAAACAGGGTATAACCAGCTCAGAAAAAACATCACTATAAATAATAATCCCATCCCAAAGTCACCCAGCCTGGGTAAAATAAACAATAAAAGGATTATAATAACGCCATGAATGAGAGTATCAATCAGCCATGCAACACTTCGAGAATAAAAACTAACACAGGTTAACTTAAGTTCAACTCCCTCTGGAGTTTCTGCTGTTTTTATTGTATCAAGCATTTTTACTCCTTTTTGAAAGTGCTTAATAAGAAATCTTCAATAGAACAATTAGATATAAGTCATCTGCTATTATTTTGTCACAAAAGCAAAGGGGATTGTAGCGCAGTTCTAAGTTAAAAAGTGGTGAAAATCAGCAATTTTATTAAATAAAAGTCTTGAGAACAAAAACAACAGATTAAAACATACTCTTGATATTTTTTTTTAAATATACCGACAAGCCATTGATTAAAAACAAAATATAGAATTTTAGTAAATTATTGAAAGAATGTACTACAACAATTTCAGATTTTCCCTACATAAAAGAAAATAACCAAGCGGTAAAATACAATGTATAAATTATAAGAAACTTATTAAAACAACAAAATGACCTGGAGAATCAAAATGAAAAAAATAATAACTGTTCTCACCACCGCAACTTTTTTTGCTATTGCTTGTTCTTTAATTGACCAACTCGTTTGGAATAATGATTTTTATTGGGTAAATGCTTTTGTTGGCTTTGCAACAGGCGCAATTTTAGCTCTATTAAGCAATACATCTGTCAGAAACACTGGCTCTACTGCATAAAAATAATATAGGAACTTTGAATAATAATCCAAATCAACAACTTTCATCGTAATAATTTCTACAGTATATTTAATCAAATAAGCACACCCTATAGTTCAGTTTTTTGACTGTATATGGGGCTTAAAGCTTATTCAAGATATTCAATTCCCAATTTTTCATCCTCATTCGCTGGATATTCTGGTGAGCTCAATTAAATAGTGCAACACTTTTTATCATCAAAAATCCAATTTATTTAATATGCTCGTAATATATAAAGCTTAGAGTGTAAGCATAAAACATAAAAAAATATTGAAGCAACAAAATAATCTGGAGAATCAAAATGAAAAAAATAGTCACTATTCTCACAACTGCAACTTTTTTTGCCATTGCTTGCTCTTTAACTGACCAACTCATCTGGAATAATGATTTTTATTGGATAAATGCTTTTATTGGCTTTTTAATTGGTGCGACTTTAGCTCTATTAAGCAATACATCAGTCCGAAACGCCAATACGATTGCATAAACATAACTTGTAAAATTTTTAAACTATTTATAGAGTTTAAAAATTACTCAGGACGTTCAATTCCCAGCTTTTTCATCCTCGAACGCAATGTACTCGAAGGAACATCCAATATTTCAGCAACACCTTTTTTACCACCAATGACCCAATTCAATTCATTTAATAAGCTGGTAATATAAAGCTTTTCATTTTCGGCCAAAGTCTTGTATTCAGGAATTCTATGACTTGTTGCTTCACTACTTTCTGTTTCCTGATTTTCAGAATCATGTTTTTTCAGCTTTGTCTCTTGCACTGATATAGGCACTAACGCATCATCTACTTCAATAATTTTTGTTTTAGATAAAATAGCAGAACGCTCAATGACATTTTGTAATTCTCGAATGTTACCAGGCCAGTTATAGTCCATCATTAATTCCATACTTTCCGGAGAAATCCCTTTGAAAGGCTTGCCTAACTTTTTACCTAAATTATCTAAAAATTTAGCTAATAAAAGTGGAATATCTGATTTTCTTTCTCTCAAAGGGGGAACTGTTAAAGGAAAAACATTCAAACGATAGAATAAATCCATCCTAAATGTGCCTTCATCAACCATTTTTTTCAAATCTCGGTTAGTAGCTGCAATAATTCTCACATCAACATTAATTACTTCACCACTACCCACACGTTGTATTTCATGCTCCTGAAGAACACGTAATAATTTTACCTGAACCTCTAGGGACAACTCACCTATCTCATCAAGAAAAATAGTTCCTTTGTCAGCGAGTTCAAAATGTCCGGTACGATCACTAATTGCACTGGTAAATGCTCCCTTAATATGCCCAAAGAGTTCACTTTCAACCAATGATTCAGAGATTGCACCGCAATTAACTTTAATTAAAGGACGCTTCTTTCTAGTACTGAACTGATGAATGGCACGCGCCATAGACTCTTTACCTGTACCAGACTCACCATTAATTAATACCGTTGTATCAGTTGCTGCAACCTGTTTGGCCTCCTCCATGGTTTTCATCAAAGCATCGCTATTACCAATAATTTCACCGTAGTTCTGCTCACTACGTATCTCTTCCTGGAGATAGGAACTTTCAGCTTTTAAATAGGTGTTTTCAACCTGAAGCTTTTCTCTGAGTTCTTCAACTGTTTTTAATGCCTGATTTAGGTCTTTTTCACGTTTCTTACGTTCTGATATATTTTTAAAAACAACACAGGCGCTACTAATATCAGTTTCACCATCAATTGCTGTGACCGTATATTCTGCAGGGAAGAACTGCCCATTTTTATTCCAGAAAATATCATTATCACTTTGTCTCACAACCTGATCACGTAGTGTATTAAAAACACTGTCTTTTTCTATTGGATTACGACGGCCTTCACTATCTGTATGCATAAACAAATCATGAAAACTTTTACCAATAATTTCATGTTCTAACCATCCTGTTATTTCTGAACCTGCTGGGTTAATAAAAGTAATTTCTCCTTGTTTATTAACACCAAGTAAACCTTCTCCCATTGACTCCAGTATCAGTGCGTTATCTTCTTCTAATTGCTTATTTTTCTGTTCCAGTGTTTTTTCAAGTTGCCTGATTTTTATATGGGCTTCCACCCGTGCAATCACTTCCTCTGATTGAAAAGGTTTGGAAACATAATCAACGGCACCTAAATTAAAACCTTTTACTTTATCTTTCACATCATCTAATGCGGAGAGAAAAATAATAGACACATCAGAAATATCTTGATCAGATTTTATCTTTTGACAAACTTCATAACCATCCATCCCTGGCATCATAATATCTAGTAGTATCAATGCAGGATGAACTTTTTTAGCTATATTTAATGCATCTTCTCCATTTTTAGCCAGCAGTAACTTATATCCATGCCCCTCCAGAGTTTGATATAAAACCTGAAGATTAGTTGGATTGTCATCCACCAATAATAATGTTTCCTGATAACTATTAGTCATTTTTTTACCATTACTTCTGAAGCAACATTACGAAACCATTTATGCATTTTTTTGATTTTTTTCATTCATAACTTCTTTGATAACTTTTTGTATACCATCAAAATCAAACTGTTTTATCATTATATTGAGCTTTTCATTAATTTCATTTTTTATTGAGTTGCTTTGGCTTATTTCATTATATAAGGTTTTAATCTGGCTAATATCACCCATTTGGCTGGCAATTTTGATCTGCTCAAGCAGCCCCATTAATTCATTTAGAGGAATTACTTTTTTACTTATCGCCGATGACTCAAGTAATGGTAACGCTGCTTTTATACTATGACTTTCTCGTTCAAATTTAATCCCCATATGCTGTTCAAATTTAATCCCCATATGCTGTTCAATTTTGTTAAAAACTTCAGAAATTTTAAAAGGTTTAGTAATAAAATCATCCATTCCAGTCTCTGTTACTTGCTCTTGAACTTTTGGAAAAACACCCGCAGTCACAGCAATAATAACAATATCTTTGATCCCTTTTTCTTCTGATATTTTCTTACGGATAACTTGTGCCGCATTAATACCATCCATTTCAGGCATACGAATATCCATTAAAATTAATGGTATACTATATTTTAAAGTTAATTCAATCGCGTCTTTTCCATTAACAGCTTCCATTGTCTTAAAGCCAGCGGCACCCAATAAACGTTTTAATATGTCACGATTTGTCTCTCGATCATCAACAATCAGTGCAGTCAATTCAAGGTTTTCTGGTAATTTTGGAATGAATGAATCATCATACATCTCTTTTTGAGGTGTAGGTAATTCTTCATCTTTGACTTCAATCAGTGGTAAAGAAAATGAAAAAGCACTTCCTTCCCCATAACTGCTTTCAAGTTTTATTTTACTGCCACCCATTTCCTGGATAAGCCTCTGACTAATTGCAAGCCCTAGACCTGTTCCACCAGCATCCATACCATCTTTTGCCTGTTTAAAGGCATCAAAAATCGACTGATGTTTTTCTTCTGGAATTCCAATCCCCGTATCAGCCACAATAAAACAAATAGAACGAGTATCTGTACTTGAACTTTCTTGATTATTTCCCTGTGCTTCACAATCTTCCATAACATGAAGTGCAATAGTTCCATTATGAGTAAATTTAACGGCATTACCTAATAAATTAACTAAAACCTGACGTAACTTTGTTGCATCTGTTTTTATTCCTCTTGGCAACCCATCTTGAAGCATTAAATCCAATTTAATATCTTTTGCAGACACACGATGCAAAACCATATCATACACACCCTTTATGAGCTCAGGTAAATCAACTGCAGTAATATTGAATTCCATATTACCTGATTCAATTTTAGATAAATCCAGAACATCATTAATCAGTGTTAATAAGTGATGGCCACAACTTTTAATTGCATCCAGATTTTCCATTTGATCGTTCGTAACCTGTTGATCATTTTGTAAAATTTGGGCATAGCCTAAAACACCATTTAGTGGTGTTCTTAATTCATGAGACATGTTTGATAAAAATTCACTCTTTGCTTTATTGGCTTCTTCTGCTGCTTCTTTAGCATTAATAATTTCCTGCTCGGTCATTTTTCTTTCTGTCAAGTCTTGTAAAAGACCAATAAAAACAGGCTGATCATTCATGGTGGCAGCAGTTAAAATAATTTCTGCAGGAAAGGGATCGCCTCCAACTCTCTCAAACATTAACTCATATTGTTGATAACCTATATCACCAGCTTGCTTCACGAGAGTATTAAGCTTATCAAATGATGCTTCGCCATCAGGCTGAATAGCTCGTGCAAGTGAATACAGATGTGATCCTAAAACGTCTTCCTTATTACGAAAACCAAACAGCTCTAAAAAGGCATGATTACAGTCTAAAATTCCTTTATCTGAATAGAGTAAGTTAGCCTGAGATGAACTTTCAAATAAGACCCTGAACTTTTCTTCCTCACGTTTTCGCTCTGTAATATCATGCGCCATACCTTCAAGGGCAATAATCTCACCATTTTCCCCTTTCACAGGGACTTCAATCATTTCAAAACGCAACACTTCACTATCACGAGCAATCAGCTCCAATTCGAAGGCTTCTTGTTGCTCACCATTAAATGAAAGCAAGATCTTTTTCTGAGCCTCATCATTAATTGAACTTTCAATTAAGTATTGCTTAAAAAAATTTTGAAACTCTTCAGGTTTGTAACCTAAAATGTCTTTAACTGACGGGCTAACATAAGAAATTTGTCCATTTTTATCATGAGTAAAGTAAAAATAACGGCCTTTAAGTCCCTGAACTATTCGACTAAAGCCTTGTGATCGAGCCTCACGAATATCAAGCTCACGTTTACTAAGTTTGGATGCCATATCCGTAAAACTTTGTGCTAATAAGCCAATTTCATCATTACTAGTCACTTCAACCGCAGCATCCAGATTGCCTGCTGCAACTGATTTCACCCCAGCCGTCAATCTCGCTAAAGGCTGGGTTATTTTACCAATCACAAGCCAAACGGTAATAATAATCAATAGAAGAGAAAAGAGTAAAACACCGGCTAGCTGAACCCCCTGTTTTCTTACCTGTGCCAGAACAACTTTTTCTGGGACCCTTAGTGCAATACTCCATTCCGTATTAATAATGGGGTAAAATGCCACCCATTGACGTTGATTGGTTTCCCAAGAACTGAGTTGCACAATACCTCTTTTCCCGGAGGTCATTTTATCAGCCAAATGTTTGATTTCTTTTTGTTGATAGGTCTCGGCATCTCTGTAAATAGAATTAGTCATAATTTGTTTAGGATCAGGGTGATAAAGATATTCTCCCTTATTGGTTACTATCAACAAATCTAAATCTGCATCAATACCCTGATTCACACTTTCTTCAAGAATTTCTAATTGTACATCGACTGTAGCAACGCCTTTAAATTGTTTTTTATAGAAGAAAGGAACAGCATAAGTTGCCATAACAATATCTCCCACACCTTTATCAAAGTAAGGATCGGTCCAAATTGGGTGTTTAGCAAGCTTGGCTTTTTCCCACCACTGCCAGTGGCCAGCAGTATAATCAGTGACATCTGCAATATCTAATATTTGCACACGCCCTGAAGTTCGATAAGCATAAGGTGCAAATAGTTCATTGTCATACTCTGGATCACGCTCAAAGGCGATAGCACTCCCATACACAATTCTATTGTGTCTCAAATTAGACTTTACTTGTGCATAAAGTTGGTGGTCAGGAATTGTAGGATTTTGCTCAATAATTGCAGCTGTAGAACGCGCTATTTGAGCAGATTCATTCATAAAACCTGAAAAAATACCCGCATAGTGTTGAGTTAAACGTCTCATTTCTTCTTCAACATCAGCTCGTAGATGTAAATGAAGCTGATACACACCAAAACCAAAAATGAGAAGATAAATCAAAGCAATAGGGAGAACAGTCAATAAAATGATTTTAAATCGTATGGAAGATCGCAAGCAGTTTTCCTTAATAAGCTATTAGCTCAAACAAAACCTCAGATAAAATAGATAATGATTATGCTTAACAATTTAAGCTTTTAAAGAAGTATACAAAAGCACCCAGAATGGTGCAAATTTGTGCTACTATGGTGGCATAATTATTATTAGATCTCTTACAATTAAACAACGACCAAAAGCCATGGAAACCGCGATGAAAACCATCACAGACTATCCAATTACAGAATTAAAACTCATTTACAACCTTCTTCATGCTAATGTCCAGTCACATTTTGAGTTAATGGATTCTGAACTGTTATCTGATCTACAAAAACATTTACAAACATCAGCAACAGCAGAAGGTATTGATGTTACTCATCATACTCAATGGAAAGCCTGGCTTGACAACCAGAGCCCTTTTTCTTTTGATGAAGCACCTGGCGATATAGGGGCTTAATATTTAAATAGAGCGGCATAATCCAAACATAAAAATCAGAATATTGATTGACAATAGTTTAAAATCATTCATGATCAAAAAAGGGGCTTTTTAGCCCCTTTTCTTTTTTCTACTTTTTCTTAGCAGCTACTTTCCTTTTCGCGGTAACCTTTTTCTTAGGTGCTGCTTTCTTCTTCGTAACAGCCTTCTTCTTAGACGCTACTTTCTTCTTCGTAGCAACCTTCTTCTTAGGGGCTACTTTCTTCTTCACTGCAACCTTTTTCTTAGCCGCTACTTTCTTCTTCGCTGGAA
>JAPHSW010000057.1 GCA_026196615.1 Gammaproteobacteria bacterium
AAATTTCCTATAAAACCTAATCACTAGGATAATGTTTTATACGGAAACAAATTTCCTATAAAACCTAATAAGTGAAAGTGACGGTATTATCATCCATGGCTTCTGAAATAACATATGCCCCGCCAATTGTTTCTGTGATTTCTGGAATTAAATCATCTCCCCAGAGATCCAGCGTGGGTGTACACACTTTAAATTTAACGCCAGCATCATAAGCTTCTTTAATGTAATCATACACCGTTTGTTTACTGTCAGGCTTAATATACAGCTTTTCAGCGACACCACGAACGGCAAGCTCACCTGAACGTCCAGTCAGGATAACTTCCACTTCATATTCCATAGCAGCTGCAACCGTTGCTTGAAAAAACGGGGCTCCCAGCTCAGCACCATTATTGGGATCGGTATTGACCATTATTATTAATAACTTATCAGCCATTATTATTCTCTTTATTTATATGGAACTTAATTCACAATTGATATCAAATCAGCTTATGTTGTGCTTTCTTGATAAACCATATCTGGTTGATTCATCTGTTGTTGATTCAGAGAACCATTCATATGTAAAGTTGACGTTGGAAAAGCAACTTCTGCACCGTGTTTTTCTATGATCTGTAAAATCTGAAATAAGACATCTTGCTTGACGCGATGATATTTTACCCAATTCGTTGTTTTGGTAAAAGTATAGATGAAAAAATCTAATGATGAAGGCGCAAACTCATCAAAATTAACCATTAGGGTCTGTGCTGTATCAATTTCATTATGATTTCTTAACATATCACGGATCTCATTAAGAATTTCTTCCAATTTATCACCATCATCATAACGTACACCAATAGTTTCTTTGATTCGACGGTGGGACATACGAGAGGGGTTTTCAACTGAAATACTCGCAAAAGTCGAATTAGGCACATAAAGTGGGCGTTTATCAAAAGTACGAATCAGAGTTAAACGCCAGCCTATATTTTCAACAGTGCCTTCAATATTTCTATCCGGAGAACGAATCCAGTCACCAACAGCGAAAGGTCGATCAAGATACAACATTAAGCCACCAAAAAAATTAGACAGTAAATCTTTGGCTGCAAAACCAATTGCCATGCCACCGATACCGCCAAATGCCAGAACACCGGAGACACTAACACCCAGTTCCTGAAGCATAATCAATGCCCCCGTAATAAAAACGGAAACTCGAATCAGTTTAGTAATTGCTTGAACCGTCGTCACATCATAATTTTCTTCTTTTTGACGACCAATCTTTATTATGTTTCGCTCAATTCGAACAATAATACGTAAAACAGTCCAGGTAACGATGGTAATGATGCCAATTTGTCGGGCAGGCTGCACAATGGAATCATAGACACTGATATTTTTTGCATCAGCGATGACATTGGCTGCAATGGTAATTCCCCATAGCCATATAAAAGCTGATATGGGCTTGGCTAATGATTCAACCAGTGCTTCATCCCATGGGTTTTTGGTTTTTTCCAGTTTTGCATGCAGCTGATTAAGCATGCGCTTCTGAACAAAATTTAACACCACCGAGATGAATATAATTAAAAATGCTTCACTGATCCACAAACCATCTCCACGAAGAAATTGAAGTTGGAGTAACCATTGTTTTAATTCAAATTCAGCTGATTCCATACCACCTTTTACCTTTTACTTTTAATAAGCATTTTTCTATTTATAACTAATTACTGTAATTAGTTGGATCTAATAAATTCATTGAGGGTTCCTCAACATATTTATCCAGTAAGGCTTTAGCCTCTTTCCAGCGAGGTTCATTCACTAAAGACTCACGAGTCATTGACTGCTTGTGATGTAAATGTGCTAAACGTAAACTCGATGCCGGATTATCATAACCTTCAAGGCTTTTTACCACATCCCATGCAGCTTCACGATTATTACACACCAAAATCATATCACAGCCTGTCTCCAGAGATACTTTTGCTCTCTGACGATAATCACCCGCAATAACAGCCCCTTCCATTGATAAATCGTCACTGAAAATAGCACCCTGAAAATGCATTTTATCTCGTAAGATGGTTTTCATCCAAAAGCTTGAGAAACCTGCTGGCTGAGGATCAACTCGTGAATAAATCACATGAGCCATCATGAGTGCATTGATACCAGCATCAATCATAAACTGAAAGGGTTTAAGATCATCCATTTCAATTTCACGCATAGGACGTTCGTCAACTGGCATAGCCACATGTGAATCAGCAGCAATAGAGCCATGACCAGGAAAATGCTTACCAGTTGCTAACATACCGGCTTCATGCATACCTACAATAAACGCTTGAGCAATTTTACCCACTACAAAGGGATCACTATGAAAGGCTCTATCACCAATAACGGTACTAATGCCTTTATCAATATCTAATACTGGTGCAAAACTGATATCAATCCCCGTTGAACAGACTTCACTGGCCATTAGCCAGCCACATTCTTGTGCCAGCTCCAGAGCCGTTTTTTGATCTGCATCATAGATTTCTCCAAAGCGTCTCATGGCAGGCAAAATAGTAAAACCATCTTTAAAGCGTTGAACTCTGCCACCCTCTTGATCGACTGCAATCAAAAGTCGAGGCTTTTTAACCGCCTGAATGGCTTTAACCAGTTTATCCAGTTGCTCTAATGAATGGTAATTACGACTAAAAAGAATGACTCCTCCCACCAGAGGATCGGACAGTAAAAGCTTATCATCTGCAGTCAATTCCTGTCCTGCAATATCCACCATAACGGGACCTAATGTCATATTACTTCCTCAATAGACTGGTTAAAATTTCAAAGTTAAAAAATACCATTAGCTCATTTCCTAAATTTATTTCATTTGTTTACTGGCTTTTAACATCCAGTTTATCACGCACAGCATCACCCAACATATTAACGGCTAAAACCACCAGCATAAGAGCCATACCGGGTACTAGAACCATATGTGGTGCCATCAGCAGATATTGTGTACCATCCCGAATCATACTTCCCCAGGAGGCTTCTGGTGCTTGTACTCCCAAACCTAAAAATGACAGTCCAGCCTCAGCAATGATCACACTGGCAATGCCAAAGGTAAATTCAATCAATAAAGGCGCCACAATCAGAGGTAATATGTGCAAAACAATAATTCGTCCATTGGACGCTCCCAGAGCAATTGCAGACTGGACATGTTCTCTTTGCTTAATAGCCATTACCTGTGCCCGCGAAAGACGAGCATAGCCCACCCAGCCAACAATACTCAGTGCAATAATTACATTGGTGATTCCTGGTCCCATAAGCCCTGAAAGAGCGATAGCCAATAAAATTCCAGGAAACGCCATAAAAATATCAATGACTCTCACAATAAAGTGATCCCAGTGACCTCCGATATAACCGCTGATCACACCAATGCTGGTACCTATCAATAACGAAATAAATATCACACCAAAGGTGACCATAAACGAAGTATATGCACCAACCATCAGACGATCAAATAATGAACGTCCTAAATCATCATAGCCCAGAAAACCAGAACCCGAAGGCTTTAAGCGTTCAACAACATGTTGATCATCTGTCTGTAAAATCCTTTCTAATACGATCTCGTTAGGATACAACTCCAGAAACGGCACTGATAATACCATTAAGAGCCAAAGGCTCAAAATCAGTACTGAAAAATAAATCTTCATAGAAAAACCAGAAAAAGTCTGAAGAAAAGGAAGTGACTTGAGATTCAGCATCTTTTCTAACCCAGCCTTATTCGAGGATCAAGTAAGCCATAGGCTATATCAGTCAATGTATTCACTACAACATAAGTGGTACTGATCAGTAGAATACAGGCCTGCACAACGGGATAATCTCTTTTTTGAATTGACTCGATGGTCAATTGCCCAAGACCTGGCCATGAAAAAACGATTTCAGTGATGACTGCACCAGCCAAAAGTGCACCAATTTGTAGACCAATTAAGGTAATTACAGGTAATAATGCATTTCGTAATGCGTGTAAGCCAATAATACGAGCACTACTCAAGCCTTTGGCTTTTGCCGTACGAATATAATCTTCGTTTAAAATTTCCAATAAGGATGCTCGAATCATACGTGATAAAACCGCAGCAAGTGCCGTCCCTAAAGTCAAAGCGGGTAACACCAATGAGTTCAGACCACTTTTGCCACTGACAGGAAACCAGCCCAGTAATACAGAAAATAATAAAATTAAAAGTGGGCCCATTAAAAAGTTGGGGATAGAAACACCCAGTAAAGAAAAACTCATCGCAGCCGCATCACCTAATTGATCTTTTTTAAGTGCAGCCAGTATTCCCAAAGGAAAGGCAATAATAAAAGCGACCAACAAAGACGCCAGTGCCAGTTCAACCGTTGGGCCAATACGAGATGAAATTAATTCAGAAATGGCCTGTTTTGAATGTAGAGAATGACCTAAGTCTAATTGAACTAAGCCTTGAAGAAAGTAAAAAAACTGCTGCCACAAAGGTTGATCCAGACCAAGTGAATGACGTAAAGCTTCACGATCAACCATTGTCGCTGATTCACCAAGCATCACTTCAACCGGATCACCCGGGACCATATGAATGAGCATAAAAACAATAAAGACAACCCCAAAAATAACCACAATAGCACTGGCAATACGAGAGAGTATATAATTCAACATTCCTTATTTGCTCACCATTAGTTGCTTGCCTTTAAAATTCTATCGGATGTTTCACTGATAAAAACAGGGATTCCGACTTCAACCTGATCAAATAAAGCAATCACATCAGAATTACGCATTTTTATACAACCATGTGAACTTGGTATTCCCATGGGATTATTATCAGGACAGCCATGAATATAGATATAACGACGCATGGTATCTTGTTGACCTAAGCGATTATAACCAGGCTCAAGTCCACTGAGCCACATTATTCGAGTGAGTATCCAGTCACGATTAGGATGAGCCTGCTGTAAACTATCTGTGTAAATTTCTCCAGTTGGTCTACGAGCAGTAAAAACCGTATTTTCTGCACAGTGTTCCCCTATTTTGGCACGTATTTTATGCCAGCCTCTTGGTGTGCATTCACTACCAAATTGTTCACCTGCACCATTAGTGGCGGTTGCAATAATGACATCAAAGACGATTTGCTTATGATCGATTAATTGTAACCGCTGTTCTTCAATGGAGATGGATATGTATCGGTCAGGTGTTTGATTTAATACACTATTATGTAAGTTACCTAAGCCACTTAAGTTATTTGAGTTTATAGACACGTTTTTAGTTTTATCCTTTCAAAAGCTTTAATTTAAATGTCTTGATACAGTAGTTAAGCCATCATAATTACCATCCTGTGAAACTTGATAGCCTTTAATATTTTCGCGAAAAAAAGCAATATTGTCTTCATACCATAATGAAACATAAGGTAATATCTGATGCAATTCTTCCTGTAGTCGTTGGTACAGTTTGGCTTGTTTGCTTAAATCCATCTCTTTTTCTGCAGTCTCAATCATCTGATCGATTGACTGGTTTTTCAAGCGTCCTCGGTTTGCACCTGAAGGAGGTAAAGATTCACTATGAAACACATTCTTAAACACATCCGGTGTTTTTATTCCGACCCAGGTCAGACTATAGAGTTGAAATTTACCGTTTTTAATATCACCATAAAAAGTTCCCCAGTCATAACTTCGGATATCCATATCAATAAAAATATCTTTTAACTGACTTTGTATAATGGTTGCAATACGAATTCGAAAAGGATCGCTGGAGGTCTTATAAGTCAACTGTAAACGATTAGTTTCTGAATAGCCCAGTTCAGACATGAGTGCAACGGCTCTTATTTGATCGTAATCATAATCCGCCAGTTGAGCACCAGCCCAATGTCGTGAAGGAAAAAAGCCATTGGCTTTTTGGGCAGCATTACCCAAGGCATATTGAATAATTTTATTACGATCTAAACCATAGGCAATTGCCTTACGTAATTTTAGTTTCCCTGTATCCTCATCTTGAAGGTTAAAACCAAGATAACTGTAATTTGCCCCTAACTGCATTAAAAAATCAATTCTCGTTTCATTTTTCAAAAAAGTAATATGCTCTGGCGGTAAGTTATTTTGTATTAAATCTAACTCACTGCGCAATAACTTCAGAACACGAACAGTAGGACTTTTAACTTTTAAAAACTCAAATAATTGTTGATCGGATTGACGACGTAAAAATAACTGACCATCAAAAGGCCAATGAGAAAATTTAAATTGACCACTACCCACAGGTTTCTGGTGAAAAGGATGACCTGATTTTATCAAGTCTTCAGGCATGATACCTATGGCTAAAAAAGAAGGAAAAAGAGGATCAGGACGTGTCAGATAGAAATCTATGGTTTGCTCATCAATCACTTCAATGCGTTCTATATGCTTCAATGCATTTCTATGTGGTGATGCCGTTGTCTTATCTAAAATAGCATCATAAGTGGCTTTAACATCATGAGCAGTCAGCTTTTTTCCATGATGAAAATGTGGGGCTGTTATAGGCGATTGTGAGGACTGGGCTTCTTTAATAAGGAAGAATCGATAATGATCATTATCCAGTTGCTTCCAGACAGCAATTCCAGGAATTGGCTTATTATCAGGACCAAACTCAACCAGTCGTTGGTAAAGCAGACGATTGATTCGACTCGATGTCGCATCGGTAGCGTGTAGCGGATCAAGAGTTACTGGTGCACTGCTCAGGCCAAAGCGAATCGGATTGTCAACGCTATTTTGGATGTTTTCTTTTTTATTATCACCCGAGTTATTATCATCTGAACAGGAAATAAGACACAAGAAGAAAAGTAGAGAAAATGTGCTTATTAAAATCCGTTTAGTCACAATACGCCCTTCCCGTTTGCTCATTTCAATCTTTAGTTATAAAGTTTAGTCCTACAAGCTTTATTCTTTCCAGTTCTTATAGGGGTTTTTAATCAACATGGAATTATAATAACGTGTATCTTCAGAAACTTCTTCACCGAGCCACTCCTGCTCCTCAAAGATTTCATTCTCATGACTCAATTCAACTTCAGCAACAATCAGACCTTGATTATCACCTGAAAACTCATCGATTTCCCAGGTATGTTCACCTACTTTGACATAATGACGTGTTTTTTCAATGAGAGGCTCTGCACATAAGGTAGATAGTAGCTCATTTGCATCTTCCATTGGAATCGGATATTCAAATTCTTGACGGCGAACACCTAAAGTCGCTCCTTTGATATTCAAGTTAGACTTATCGCCTTCAATTCGGACTCGCACAGAGGATTTATCGGAACCAATCAGGTAGCCCTGACGAAAGTGAACACTGGTATGAACCTGATCACGCCAATTATCATTGGCTAACAGGAATTTTTTTTCTATTTCAATACCCATTGGATTCATTACACCCCGTTATAATTAAACTATTATTTTTTATATTTATCATTCACAAACAATGCAATTGATTCCACATGAGCCGTATGAGGAAACATATCCATAACACCTGCATTGACTAATTTATAGCCATTTTGATGTACCATAATTTCTGTATCTCTGGCTAAAGTAGAGGGATTACAGGAAACATAAACAACAATAGGCGCAGCAAATTTTGGCAAATACTCAGCTATTTCCTTTGCTCCACTACGGGCTGGGTCAAGGAGGATACAGTCATATTTTTGTTGGGCCCATTTCATACCAGAAAAATCTTTAAACAGATCCGCCGCATAAAAATCAGCATTTTCAATTCCATTTTTGAGCGCATTTTCTTTGGCACGAATCACTAACTCAGAGCTGCCTTCAACTCCTGTGACATGAGCAACTTTTCGAGCTAATGGTAAGGTGAAGTTCCCCAGGCCACAGAATAGATCCAGAACCTTATCTTCAGGTTTTGGAGCCATAAGTTCTAATGCCAAATTGATCATCTTTCGATTAATTTCCATATTAACCTGAGTAAAATCAGTTGGTCTGAATTCATTCACAATATCATATTCAGGCAAAGAATAACCAAGAGGTTTAAACCCTTCTGTATTTTCAGGTGGATATAAACGAGTAATACTATCAGGGCCCTTAGGCTGTAAATAAATCGTCAAGGCCATTTTTTCAGCATAGGCTGACATTTTTTTCAGATCGTCTTCATTAAATGGCTCAAGGTGACGAATAATAAAAGCACCATGGTGATCACCATAGGCAACTTCTATTTGAGGCACCTGATTATAAATAGACAGCGTAAGAATCATATCTGATAATTCACGCAGATGAAGGCCAACATCAGGATGCAAGACCTTACATGTTTCCAGTTCAGCTAGAAAATTGCTGTGTTTTTCTCTGAACCCGACTAACATCTTGTCTTTTTTAACCACAAAACGTACACCTAAACGCGCTTTTGTTCGATAGCCCCAATGTGGCCCGGTCAGTGGCTCAAGAACATTTTCTGGTTCAGACTTTCCGATACGCTTCAGGTTTTCAAGCAAAACGCCCTGTTTTAAAATGATCTGTTGATCAGCGGCCAAGTGCTGCAAACTGCATCCGCCACAAATATGAAAGTGTGGACAGCCTGGCTCTACACGTAAAGGCGATGCCTTAATAATCTCATGAACTTTGCCTTCAGCCACATTTTTACGCTTATTAGTGTAAATAAAAGTCAGTTCTTCACCTTCCAATGCACCGTCAATAAAAACGGTGGTATCATCAATATGGCAAACACCTTTACCGTCATGGCTCACTGATTCAATGGATACTTGTATAGGATCCTGGGGTAATTTTGCTCTACGTCGTCTTCTGGCCATATTTACTACTATTGATGAGAAAAGGGAAATGAATAAAAGTGGGATTTTAGCAGAACAGCGGTTAATTGGAAATATCAGGGATCTATTTCACGCAAATTAGGCATATAATTGTTTTTTATTGAAAAAATAGCTATTAACACTTCAGAGTTATCGTACAAGGAGTTCAAATGGCAACATTTTCAAAAAATGTCTATTCTTACTTATTAAGTAAACCAAAATAAATAAAGCACCTAATGACTCAATCAGTTTAATAATATTGTTTTTTGTGTCATCATTTAGGTTTAACAATGATCGTTCAACATTTGTAGCCCACTTAATCTTATTCATGACAAAGGAATATCTTATATGAAGTCTTTTTTATCATTATTAATCCCAGCACTTCTTATTGCGCCCGTATTAACCTCAAGTGCAGTAATAGCCAGTGAAACGGGTGGACATGCAAAATGGTCATACAGTGGTGCCACTGGACCTTCACATTGGGGTGATTTGTCTCCAGAATTTGGTCTATGTAAGCAAGGCAAGAATCAGTCACCTATCGATATCAGTACTGCAATCGATGCAAAACTACCACCTGTAAAATTTGACTACGCTATGCTGGTCCCTGAAAACATCGTTAATACAGGTCACTCCATCCAGGTGAATGTTCGCTCTGGTGGCAGTATTAAAGTGAATGACGATGAGTTTTTTCTTAAGCAGTTTCACTTTCACAGTCCAAGTGAGAATATGATTGATCATGTATCTTACCCACTTGAAGCACATTTTGTACATGCCAATGAGAAAGGTGATCTGGCTGTGGTTGCTGTTTTATATCAACCAGGAGCCATGGATAACCTTGCGTTAAACGCTCTAATAAAACACTTACCAATGAAGACTGGGGATTCAAATCGTTTGAGTGCTACAGACACCCAACTTTTTGAGAGAAAGAAATCAGTAAAAAATTACTTTAATTATAATGGTTCTCTAACAACACCACCTTGTACTGAAGGTGTACGTTGGTTGGTAATGCAAAGCAGACCTGGCTTATCAGAACGTCAGTTACTCGCTTTTCAAAAAGCTTTGAAGCAACCAAATAATCGCAGAGTACAGCCTCTAAATGCACGAATAGTCACAAAATAATGGCTTTGATTTCAGGCGGCTCCTTAGCAGGATTCGTCTGAAGTTGATTCAGGTTTTAATCATGAGAACTCAAAGAGCCTCCAATGGTACCCTAAACAAGCCTCCTGAGAATATCCTTACTACCGTCCTTTTTCAGCTTTAATAATATTCGTTGAATCCACTATTTCTTTAATACCCTGCATCATTTTATCTGCCTCATCCTTGCTTATAACATCTTTTTGAGCCGTCCGTTCAGCAAGTTCTATGTAATACCCATGCATCATTTCTATAGATTTTGAACATTTTTTAAGTTCATTTTCTAACTCTACTTCAAGTGATTGAGCTTTTAGATAATAATATGTTGCAGCGGCTCCTGTAGCTAAAACAAGCATGGCAAGAAGTAATATGGGTATGAATGAACTCACTTTTTTCCTTTGTTAATTTTTTTGTAATTTGATTGTATCATTAAACTAAGAGTGGAACATGTGAGTCTTTGAAAGAAAGAGGTGATGCTCATTTATCTGTTTAGGATCAAAAGCAAATTCTATTACTCAACAACCACCACCGTAATATTATCCTTTCCACCTGCAAGATTTGCAGCCTTAATTAATGCCTTACAGATGGTTTCTGGTGTTGAGTTTTTCATTAAAAATTGCGTAATTTCCTGCTTTGACAACATATCTGTTAAACCATCAGAGCACAATAATACCTTTTCTCCTGATTTTCTAGGGATACAAATGACATCAGGACCTGGTGCCATTGACATGCCAATATACTGTACCAATTGGTTTTTCCCTGGATGATGGACAGCCTCTTCTTGAGTAATTGCTTTGACCTGTAATAAATGACGTACCAGAGTATGATCATTCGTCATTTGTTTTAACGATTCATCTTGCAGCAAATAAGCTCTGCTATCACCCAAATGGGCAAAGTAAAGATTTTTTTCTGTAAATAGTACCAGAACAAGAGTCGAAGCCATTCCAGCATATTCAGGGTGCTTTTGACTATCTGTTGCAATACGATTGCTTAAATCAATGACCGCTTGTTTTAGCCTGAGAATAATTTCATTCTGAGTAAAAGATTTGAACTCAGTTTCTGAACTCAATTCAAGTCTTTGTTCAATTAATGCAGGCAATACCTCAACCACCAGCATTGATGCAATTTCACCTGCAGGCATCCCTCCCACACCATCCGCGACAAAAAATAATCCTTGTTCTGGAAATATACCAAGATTATCTTCATTTTTGCTTCTAATACGTCCAGGGTCAGTCTGTCCAGCATACAGACTGAATCCTTTTTTTGTGGAATAAATATCAGAACCATTTGTCAATCGACTTGTCATGAATTAAACCACTTTAGATAAATCATGTTTAAAGTCAGAGGCACTTTTATAATATATTTCTGGCTGGTCAACTAATGCTCTGTCAATTACTTCGGCCAAAGCCTCTGGAATTGATGTCTCATAAGTCCTGATAGGCGTTACTGGAGTTTTCAATGTTGTTAACCAGGGATCAGATGCTTTAGTATACTTGCGAGGATACTGACCAGTCACCATTTTGTAAAACGTTGCAGCAGCAGCCCAGACATCAACTTCTGGCTTAGCGAATTTAAAATTAATCACTTGCTGTCTAGGCATATAAAATGGTGTTCCAGCAGATATTCCAGTTGCAGTACGGCCACTGAGTCCAGCTACATCAAATGCCTTTGCCAAACCAAAGTCAGCAATTTTTGCCTGCAAAACACCATCCATTTTCGTCAACATGATATTCCCAGGTTTTAAATCTCTATGGACTAAACCAACTGCTGAGGTTTTTTTACCATCTGCAAGCACAATGGTCGGGATTTTTACAGTATGGGCAAAATCAAGACCATCAAGCACTTGCATTAAAATTTTAAGAGCCAGATAAAGCGGTAATTTACCCCCTTCTCTGGTAATCAATTGAGAAACACTTCCTGCTTCACAATAATCTGTCGTAAAGAAAAAAGTGGCATCATGACAACCTATATCATGAACTTTGACAATAT
>JAPHSW010000267.1 GCA_026196615.1 Gammaproteobacteria bacterium
ACTGACTGGGGTCCAAAAGAAGCAGTAGGCTATTATCATTGGGATCATAAATCACCAGGTAACAAATGGGTAAAAGCTACTATTTGGGGCGGTACTTTTTTCCAACATTGTGTACAAGCCATAGCTGCAGATATTATGGCAAATGGAATGCTAAAAGCAGAAAATTATGGATATAAAACCATTTTTACCGTGCATGATGAGGCAGTAGCTCTTGTAGAGGCGTTAACTAAATTTAACTACAAAGAATATGAAAAAATATTATGTGATTTGCCTACATGGGCAGACGGTTTATTGTTAATAGCAGAAGGGTGGGAAGGTATGAGGTATAAAAAATGATAAGTGACATTGAAGGCGTATCACCAGGAATGATGCCAATTGCTCAACTGGATACAGGTATAACTCAATATGCCGTTGTTTATGATAAAGGTATTAAACTGTTTAATACCTTTCAAGAAGCAAACGAGTATTATATTCTTCTTGCAACAGGATCTATAGGGTATAACGTATATTTAACTGAAATAATTAAACATCAACCAAAAACACGAGGGCGCACTCATGACTAATGCAAAAAACTTTAAATTAGACTATTCAAAAATGGATAAAGCACAATTACTGCAACAACTACAAGACGCGACTTTGTCACCTGCAGATACTATGAAAGTTAATAAAGCTTTGCGGTCAGTATTACGACAAGAAGAAGTTGCTTTTTTAGAGGCAGAGCGTAAAGCAAAAGAAGATACAGTAGAACAACAAAAGCTTTTAAAGAAAACAAAAGATGCGCTGTTTGCTTCTAGGAAAGAAATGACAAAAGCTTTTGCTGATATGAACAAAATTATTAATACTGTTTCTATGCTTAAAAATTTAGAACAATTTGAGTATAAAGCTGCGGTATATATTGGCAAGCAAGAAACATTTTTAGATAGCCTTGAGAATCATATTGAAAATTTAAAACTTGTTAAAGAGGGTAAAGCGTTACCAACAGAAGATACAGAGGATAATAAAGACTCTGAAGATATAGTTACAAAACTAACCACAACAGGTGCTAAAACAAAAAATAGTAAAAAATAAATTTATGCAAAATACACCCCTTGAAAATAAGATAGAAAAAGAATTAGTAAAACAAATTAAGTTGCTAGGCGGTATTTGTTTAAAATTAATTATATTAGGAAAGCGTAATTTTCCAGATAGAACTATTCTACTTCCAGGGGGTTATATTGTATTTGCTGAATGCAAAAAAATAGATAAAGATTTACGTTTTACACAAAAATGGTTTATTAGAAAAGTATTAACGCCTTTAGGTTTTAAAGTTTATTCAGTTAAAACAATTGAAGATATTAACTTATTAATTTGTGATTATAAAAACTATGCAAAAATGGATTCCTAAACTATATCAAAAAATGTGTGTTAAGATAGGTATACAAAAATCATTAGCTCTTTTTCTAGATCCAGGCTTAGGAAAAACATCAATATTGCTTGCTATTTTTGTGTGGTTAAAAAAATATAAAAAAGCAAAAGGTGCGTTAATAATTGCCCCATTAAATCCATTATACTTAACTTGGCCAGATGAAATAAAACAATGGGAGCAGTTTGCTCATTTAAATTATACAATATTACATAATCGCCCTCAAAAAAATGTATTATTTAAAAAAAGAAAAATAGATATTTACCTTGCTAACCCTGAATCTATAGAATGGATTTTTGCGTATTTAGATAAAATACCTACAAAAGATTGGCCTTTTGATGTATTAATTGTAGATGAATCTTCTAAGTTTAAAAGCACAAAATCTAGTAGAACAAAAATACTAATAAAATACGCAAAGCGTTTTAAACGTAGATATATTGCAAATGGCACACCCACAGGTAATGGGTATGAAGGTTTATTTTCTCAAATATTTATTGTAGATTTAGGTAAAGCTTTAGGAACTGCTAAAAGGCATTATTTAACAAAATATTTTGAACCTATTAAAGGTTATTCTTCTACCAGCACTTGGGTTAGTTATCAATTAAAAAATAAAAATACTTATAAAAAAATATTAGATAAAATAAGAAGTGTCGCCATATGTTTACAGGCAGAAGATCATATAACTATGCCAACTTTTAACATGACTCCAAAATATATTACTTTACCAAAAAATGTACAAAAGATATATAACAGCATTGAAAAAAATCTTTTTGCTATTATTGATCAAGAAGAGTTTGTAGCGGAATCTGCAGCCACTAAAGTAAGTCTACTTCATCAGATTTGTAATGGTTCAGTATATTATACACAAGACCCTTTAGATGAATCATATGTACCTCCAATAAAAAGAGGCTTTTCGCAGTTACATAAAGAAAAACTTAAAGTATTAGAAGATCTAATTGAAGAGGTGCAAGGTAAACAATTACTAATTGGATATAAATATCAAAGTGATGCGCGCGTTTTACAAGAATATTTTGGAAAGAAAATTACTATGTTTAACGCAAAAACTGATAAGAAAAAAATACAAGCCCAATGGAATGCAGGTAAAATAGAAATATTAGCCGGTCAAATTCAATCTATGGGCCTTGGATTAAATTTACAAAAGAGTCATGCACACATAATAGCCTTATACTCTATTATATCTGATTTCGAATTAT
>JAPHSW010000192.1 GCA_026196615.1 Gammaproteobacteria bacterium
AGGAAATCACTTACAACTTGAGCAGCACATCGGTTAACAATGTCTTTAGCAGTGTTCAAAGCGGTCATTCCATCAAGGTGGAAGAGGAGCAATCCCAAAATACTGAAGTGAATCATGTCCATGAAACCGTTGCGACCTTAAACCTTCAAAATCACCTCTTTGCTCAAATGAATACCACCAATGATGATGATAGTGCGGCTTTACGTCGTCAGTCGACGGTGACACCTGATGTGATTGCAGTGGAAAATGCGGCCTTATTCTACTATCATAATGACCATCTGGGGACACCACAAACAATAACAGATGAAAACCAACAAGTGGTCTGGCAAGGGCATTATTCGCCGTTTGGGGAAGTGACGCTCTCCACCGCGATGATTGAAAACAATCTGCGGTTTGCGGGGCAGTATTTTGATGATGAGAGTGGGTTGCATTACAACTACTTTCGGTATTATGACCCTCAGTTAGGAAGGTACATTACCAGTGACCCCATTGGGCTTAGTGGCGGCTTAAACACTTATGGTTACGTTTATCAAAATCCTCTTAGATGGATAGATCCTTTTGGTCTTGAAACAAACTTGATAACAACCCGTGACTACGGAGTTGGTAGCCATTCAGCTATACATATTGATAGAGGTAATGGTGAGCCTATACTATATGACCCCAATGGTTCATATAGACCACCGAGCAAAATACCTCGTGGTTCTGGCGATATATATTCTGGAGATGATGCCAATTTAGATGATTATATGCAGCATCATAAAGAAAGTGGTAGTGAAGTAAGTAAAACACCACTTAATTTGACTCCAGAACAAGAGCGCCTATTAGAAGAAAATATAATAAACCAACCTTCTAGTCCTCCTTTTGGTTGTGCAATACAAACATCAAGTGTCATTGGTGGTGTTTGTAGTGATATATCTCCTACTTGGCTTCCTGGCACCCTTGAAGATCAGGCAAAAAAATCAAGCTGTCCTTAATAACTTCACTAGGATATAGAAATAAAATATGGCTCATTATTTTAAAAAAAAAATAATAGTAACATTAATGGTTATATCCTTTTTTTTACTATTATCTGAAACAATACTTCTACCTTGGTTTAAAGCATTTATTAAGACAGGAGATCATCAGGTTTATCTGATTATCTACTATCTACTCATGTTTTTATTTTTACCTCTTATATTAAAAATTGAAAAAAAGCCATTTTTATTGGTAGCTCTAATAGGTTTATTATTAGGATTGCTTTTTTCTTTAATATCAATAATATTTTTAGGGATTTATCAAGGAGGAATAGATATATGGATCAATGCTTATAATAGTTATGGAATATCATATTTTATTAGTACTATATGGGGAGCATTTATATTAGGTGGTTGGCTGTTTGGACTATTAATATTTGTTCTATCAAGATTTTCAATAAGATATATTAAAAATATTAGACAGTCATAACTTGAATGTGTGTATGATGACAAACTAAAATAGTGTATTAATACACTACAACTACCATCGGTACTATGACCCAAGTTTAGGGAGATACATCACTTCTGACCCTATTGGTTTAGAAGGTGGACTCAATACTTATTCTTATGTTGAAAATAACCCCCTAAACTGGGTAGATCCCTATGGTTTAATACGTTGGAGTGGAAGCTATAAATCAAAAGGTGGTAGCCTTGGAATTGGAGGTACAATAATTGAATATGAACTGACATCTGAATGTATTAATG
This sequence comes from Gammaproteobacteria bacterium, assembly GCA_026196615.1. Taxonomy (GTDB): domain Bacteria; phylum Pseudomonadota; class Gammaproteobacteria; order GRL18; family GRL18; genus GRL18. The sequence goes on from JAPHSW010000192.1 coordinate 1,719, forward strand.
GAAAAAGAGCTGTTATTAAAGTAAGGCTTACTGGTGGAACAATTGGAAAAGGATGGGGAATTACTGATAGCAGAGGCCCGATAGCATTTGAAGATCATAAAGATAAAATTGATCCAGATATTTTTAATGGTTCAGGGGGATCAGTTGGGGGCAGCATAGTTATTGGGAAAGGCGGAGGTGTTAGTAAGACAAGACTGGGAGATGCCTTTTCAAGACCTGCTAATGGTGAGACTAAAGGTCTTGAAGTAGGAGTTGGGATTTCACAAGGATATTCAAGAAGAGTAGGCCCTGTTCGTTGGGAAGATTGTGATCCTTCATCTTGTTTGACAGGGATATAATGATATTTTATTTATCATATAGCAATTTTAACTTTCTGTAGACGTGACTAGTAGGGATTAAAGTGAACTTATTTATAACTTTAAACTATCTGTTGAATAAAACTGTTATGAAGAATATTTCTTTTTGTTTTTTGATTTCTTTTTTAATTGGTTGCAGTGAACCATATGATGATTTAGAAAAAGATTTTTTTGCTAAATCCAAAATCGAAGGAAAAATAATAAAGTCAAAATCAATTACGCTTACAAGCACTTATAATCAGGATGTTTATGACTTTCGAGATAATTCAACAGTAAAATTATCACCCCAATTTGTTGAAATTGATATAAACATTCCAACTTATGAAAAAGTACAAATACCCCATGAAAAAATTAGTGGTTGCGGAATGACTTGTTTTGACTCTAATACTTGGTATTCGGATATTTTACTCGGCTCTAAAGGCATAGAGATTAGTTTTTATAAGTCAAATGAAATTATAGATTGGTGTTGGGAAGCTGGATTACCTATGATTACAGGTAAAGACAAACGGAATTGGATGTATAACGGTGATAGCCTCCCAAACTCTGAAGGTTATATTCAAGTTGACAGAGAAGAATATAAACGACAGACGATACGTAGATGTCAAGGTTATTAACATATGAAATGTCCAAATTGTGAACATGAAATGACCCCTGGCCATATAAAAATTAAAGGTTCGATATTGGGGTTTATTATCATTGGATTATCATGGATGCAATTATATTTTTATCCAAATGGAGATAAAACAAAGAAAATAGCGTTAGTTGAACCATATGAGAAAAAAGTAAGTCATTATTGTTCAATATGTAAATCTGTTTTTATAACAAAGAAAGATAAATATTATTAAATAAACGGCAATTAATTGAAGCCCCCATTAAATGAATCACCCAAAGTTCTGCTTCCACAAGGCTTTTTAGTTATTATCAACTTGCTTTAGCTTTGATTTGATCAGCTTCAATAAAGGTATCAATAATTTGTAATAACTGCCGTTTCTTTGTTGTCTCCATTTTATCAATCTGATGAATGCGCCGATGTAATCGTGTATCAGGTTGTCTGCTCTTCTTTAACGGTGCGATCCCTAATAACTCATCAGAAGTCACATTCAAAACATCGACCATCACAGGCAATAATGATGATGGTGGATACTCAGTACAATATATCCAGGCCACCCATCAAATAAAAACTGATTGAGTGGCTTTCGTTTCTTCGTAAAAAACACCATATTTCTGAGCTTTCTTAACCCCACTTTCATGACTCCCTCCAAGCTATATTGACACATATGATGCAGGCATTATTTCTGCCTTCGAAACAGCTTCTGCTATTCAATAAATTCCCAATTTAGTGCAGTACAAAACAGAATGGGGTGCAGCCTTAAACAGCACAGGGGGTTCAATGAGGCCAGCACGGGGTGCAATTAGGGCCAGCAAATGCACTAAAATAAGCTAATTATTATGGGAACCCCATATATAATATCCGTATTTGAATTGCCTTTAGTAAATCATCTAATGCACAATTGAAGAAATTCGATAAATTTATAACCCTAATCCATTCTTTTCGGTAATTTAGCCGACTTAAGCTCTTCCACTCAACGCTAAAATCAACGATAATGCTCTCCTCTTCTTTAGGACTATTTGGTAATATTTAACCATGAAATTTACGATTGATGAATTCCGTCACTGGGAAAACAAAAAAGTGACATTACTCGGTATGTCAGGTGTTGGTAAAACTTATCTATCAACACTTTTAAGGGATTCACAGTGGTTCCATTTTTCTGGTGACTATCGAATTGGTACTCGATATCTTGATGAACCCATCATGGACATGATAAAACAGCAAGCAATGCAAGTTCCTTTTTTAAAAGAATTGCTCCGAAATGACTGGATTTCCATCGAAAACAATATCAAAGTTCATGATTTGGGACCTGTTTTAAGTTACATTGGAAAGTTAGGTAACCCTGAGCTTGGTGGCATTGAATTAGAGGATTTTATCCATAGACAAAACTGTTATCGTGAAGGTGAAGTGGCTACGATGATGGAAGTACCAAGTTTTATTAACAAAGCACAAAACATCTATGGCTATAAACATTTTGTAAATGACGTGGGTGGTAGTCTCTGTGAGTTAGATGATCCTAAAGTCATTAATACACTGGTCGATCACACCTTAATTCTTTATATTCAGGTCACCAATAAAGAAGAAGAAGATAAACTGATTCAGCGTGCACAAAGTGCACCCAAACCTCTTTATTATCGCCCAGAATTTTTACAAAAAGAACTGGCAGTGTATCTCAGGGAAAATAATATTGATTATGCTGCACAAATGGTTCCTGATGATTTCACTCGATGGATTTTTCCCAGACTATTCCATTCAAGAGTACCCAGGTATGAGCAAATAGCCCAGCCTCATGGTTATACTGTCACATCTGAAGAAGTCAGTCAGGTTCGTGATCAACAAGATTTTTTACATTTACTTGAAACAGCAATAGCTAGAGCAAACTAAAATTTAGTTTTAAACGAACTTCTTTATAAATCACTCAGTGATTCACCGATTACAGGTTCAAATTAAGCAGAGAATTAAACAATATGCCATTAGTTGCACACAATCAATTACCTTCATTTGAACGTCTACGAGACGAAGGAATTAAAGTATTAACTCCTGTTACTGCACAACATCAGGATATACGTGAGTTACATATCGGTTTATTGAATATGATGCCTGATGCTGCACTCAGTGCAACTGAAAGGCAGTTTTTTCGTCTTATTGGTGAAAGTAATCCTATCGCACAGTTTTATGTCCACCCATTTACTCTTGATGAAATCCCACGTTCAGACAAGGCTCGTGATTATTTATCTCAATATTATGAGTCGTTCGAAGATATCAAAAAAATGGGACTTGATGCTTTGATTATTACCGGTGCTAATGTCTCAGGTTCAGAACTTTCCAATCAATCTTTCTGGAAACCTTTGATAGAAGTCTTTGATTGGGCATGGAACAATGTCACCTCAACACTATGTTCTTGTCTAGCAACTCACGCCGTTATGGAGTTTCGTTATGGTCAAAAGCGTATCCTTCAGGACAAAAAAACCTGGGGAGTTTTCGCTCATCACCTGGTTGCAACAAAGTCAAATAAAAAACACAGCAAGCAACACCCTCTGATTAAGGATATTAATACTCGTTTTGACGTACCTCATTCACGTTGGAATGTTGTTACATCAGAACAATTTAAACATAAAAACCTTAAAATATTAGTTGAATCAGATGATGAAATGGTTCACCTTGCCACAAGTCCAGATGGGTTTAGACACGTTTTATTTCAGGGTCACCCTGAATATGATCCCATTTCATTACTCAAGGAATACAAACGTGAAGTGATGTTGTATCAGCAAGGTCAGCTGGAACAATATCCTCCATTCCCTGAACATTATCTTGGTGTTTTTGAAAAAGCTATTTTAAGTGAATATGCTTTTCGATGTGATGAAGCACGTCAACAAGGAAACGAGTTACCTGAATTTCCAGAAGCACTTGTTAGCCAAAATATCGATATTACCTGGCATGATACGGCAGTAGAAGTGGTTGGTAACTGGATGGGTTTAATTTATCAAATAACTCATAATGATCGTCATATTCCTTTCATGGATGATATTGATCCTGAAAATCCACTGAATTTGGAATAGTTCAAATGCCAAAAAGATACTTATTTCTTTTTTGTATATTACTGAGTTCACTCAACATTTCTATTGCTGATGAAATTCGGATCGCAACAGCAAGTAATTTTACTGAACCTTTAAAAATCATCGCTCAACAATTTGAACAGAAAACTGATCATAAAGTCACTATTATTTCTGGTTCAACTGGTAAACTCTATGCTCAAATAAAACATGGTGCACCATTTGATGCCTTTTTTTCCGGAGATATTAAAAGAGCAGAGTTATTAGACAAAGAAAATGTCGCAATACCCAATAGCCGCTTTACCTATGCCATAGGAAAATTGGTTTTATGGAGTCCAATAAAAAACTACATCGACCAACAGGAACAAACACTTCAGCACAAACAATTTCGATATCTTGCCATTGCAAATCCTAAACTCGCTCCTTATGGTAAAGCAGCTCAAGAATTTTTACAAAAACAACATCTTTGGGAACAATTAAAAAATCGTATGGTTCGTGGTGAAAATATTAGCCAAACTTTCCAGTTTGTAAAAAGCGGTAATGCTGAATTAGGTCTTGTGGCATACTCTCAAATCAAGAAACCCAATTCTCCCATTGAAGGCTCTTATTGGAAAATTCCAAAGACATTTTATACACCAGTCAAACAACAGGCAGTACTACTGAATGATAAAAAACCTGTTCATGATTTTTATGACTTTGTTAAAAGCCCTGAGTCACTCAATATCATTAAAAGTTATGGCTATAGCCTTGATATAAAAGATTCCCATGCTCAGTGATTCCGATCTAACAGCTCTTCTCATCACATTAAAGCTAGCGGCTGTAACAACCGTCATTTTGCTTTTAATTGGGACACCCATTGCCTGGTGGCTGGCACGTTCTCGTTGGCGTTATAAATTTTTTATCGAAGCTATCATTGCTCTACCACTTGTTCTCCCCCCCACTGTTCTGGGGTTTTATTTATTAATTGCACTTGGTCCCAATGGTCCAATTGGTGGCTTTATGCAACTGTTTGGTGGTCAACCACTTGCCTTTACTTTTACAGGTTTAGTCATTGGCTCAGTTTTCTACTCAATGCCATTTGTCATACAACCTTTGCAAAGTGCCTTCCATGCCATTGGACACAGACCTCTCGAAGTTGCAGCCACTCTTGGAGCATCACCTCTTGATCGTTTTTTTACTGTAGCTGTCCCTCTTGCTCGCCCAGGTTTTTTAACAGCAACCGTTCTCGGCTTTGCTCATACTATTGGTGAATTTGGGGTTGTACTCATGATTGGAGGTAATATTCCAGGACAAACTCAAGTCTTGTCTATCGCCATATATGATCACGTAGAAGTACTTGAATACTCTCAAGCTCACTGGTTATCAGGTGGCTTATTAATATTATCATTTCTCATGTTGATCAGTGTTTATGCACTTAATCGTCGCTTTGCATTACCGAAAATTGGTGGTGATTTATAACATGACAATTGACGCACGTTTTAAAATAATACGAGATAACTTTACTCTCGATGTTGAATTAAATATTCCAGATACTGGTGTTACTGCAATTTATGGTGACTCAGGTTGTGGTAAAACGACATTACTAAGAGCAATAGCTGGACTTGAATACAGCCCTACAAGTTATCTTCGAGTAGGTCACAAAATATGGCAAGACAGCTCAACGTTTATCCCACCAGAAAAACGTTCTGTAGCTTATGTCTTTCAGGAAGCCAGTTTATTCTCTCATCTAAGTGTTCGAGGAAATCTTGAGTATGGACTTAAGCGAGTGCCAAAAAACAATAGTAAGGTCTCTCTTGAGCGTGCCATTGATTTACTCGGTATCAGTCATTTATTAGATCGTAACACGGATCAACTTTCAGGTGGAGAACGTCAGCGGATTGCCATTGCCAGAGCATTGGCAATAAGTCCCAGACTTCTTTTGATGGATGAACCTTTGGCTGCATTGGATCTCAAGAGAAAACATGAAATCATGCCGTATCTAGAGTCATTACATGATGAACTTAAAATACCTGTATTATATGTTAGCCATGCACCTGGTGAAGTTGCACGTCTTGCCGATCACCTTATATTGCTGGAGAACGGTCAACTTAAGGCATCTGGCAAACTCGACCAAATGTTAACTCGCCTTGATTTACCATTAGCACACGGAGATAAAGCCGCGGCAGTAATCCATGCAACCGTAGCAGGCCATGATACTGAATTTGACCTTACCTATCTGGATTTCCCTGGTGGTCGTTTCACAGTTGCTCATAAAGATTTAAAAGTAAATCACCCTGTTCGATTACGTGTTATTGCGAGAGACGTCAGTTTAACTTTAGAGCAACAATCTAACACCAGTATTTTGAACATATTTCCAGCAATAGTTGACGAAATGACACCAGAAGGAAAAGCTCAGGTAATGATACGTTTATTAATAAATGGCATTCCACTATTAGCACGCATCACTCGTAAATCAGCTTCCCTTCTTGAATTAGCACCTGGAAAACATCTATATGCTCAAGTTAAATCTGTTGCTTTACTTTCTTAAATAAAATGGTAGACAAAGGAGTAAACATTGGAACAATTTGAACTTAATGCTCATGACTATATTGAGCTCAATAATTTATTAAAGGTAACAGGTCTATGTGAAAGTGGTGGCATTGCAAAAATGTTAATTGCTGATGGCCAAGTTAAAGTGGATGGTGTAGTTGAATTACGTAAGCGTTGTAAAATTAGAAAAGGGCAAATTGTTTCATACAATAATTATCAAGTACAAGTAAATTAATTTTCCCCACATGAATAAAGCACTTCTACATGAACAAATATTTTCAGAACTTGAAATGGTATATAAAAATGCCATAGATTCAGCTCAACGAGCTTATGATACAGCTATTGATGAAGAAAATGAGGCTGAAAACAAATATGATACCATGGGCCTTGAAGCATCTTATCTGGCACATGGTCAATCTCAACGTGTCAACGAATGTAAGAATGATTTAGTTGAATTTAAAAAATTAAAAGCTCTTCAATTTTCACCAGAAACACCGATAAGTCTTGGTGCATTAATTTATATTGCTGATGACAGTAATCATCAGCAATGTCTTTTTTTAAGCCCGGTAGCCGGGGGACTTAAAATTTTTTTTCAAGAAAAAGAAGTCACACTGGTCACTCCATCATCCCCTCTTGGCAAAGCTCTATCATCCAGTATGACAGGAGATGAAATTGAAATTATGGTAGAAAAAGAAAAGAAGTATTATGAAATAACAGCAGTTTATTGATCTTAAAGAAATCACTATATTCAAGTCATAACTCATCAATGTAAAACGCTCAAAACAATACCGTATCATCGTAAACAAATAAGCATCTAATTTTTAAAAATTTACTATCACTTGTTGTCATTGCTTATTTATCTGTAAATCAGTCATTTGATGTTGATCATCAAGAGTAATAATAGCCTCTGCTATTTTAGGGATTGTTATCAAACAATGTTCTGTGAGACGTTGATAATGTTCAATAAATATTTTTAATTGTTGTTCATTTAACACATTTTTTTTGGAGCCAAACTCCATTTCAAGTGATTGAGCCAACTTCTTTTCTTGTAATAAACGCCACTCATAAACAACATCAAAACTGGGTGCTTTTAACATGATAAGCCAATTAATTTTTTTAAAAAGCAGTTGGTATTCATCAAGTAAAAACTGATTTATAGCTTTTCGCCAGATTCCTTGTTCATCCTCAATTTTTTCTAAATTATTAATGGGTTCATATAATATTTTGCTATCAAGTGGTGGAGCCCCGACACACCATCCTTCAAATATAATAATGGATACTGGCTCTTGAATTTTATCCCATTCATGTTCAGGCCTTCTATCATCAGTTGCTTTATCAAAACGAGGAATATGAACCGGTTCATTTTTGGACGCAGTCTTTAACTTATCTATGGTTTGAAGTGCTAAATTAACATCATGGGTTCCAGGAACACCACGGGTTACAAACAAGGGGTGAACTGTTTGAGATAATTGAGTGCGCTTCTTTTTGGTATGATAAAAATCGTCAATTGAAAGAATGGCCACGCGATGATCATACCTGGTTTCTAGTATTGCTTTTAAAATAATAGCAGAAGTCGTTTTACCAGAACCTTGTGAACCATTAATTCCAATAACAGAGGTGGAATAATATCGAGACTGTTTATCAATCCTTGTAGCAAGAGGCTCAAGATAAAGCGAAATATAGTTTGAATACTTCTCAGGTAAGGCAAGTTTTTTTATTAAATCTTTATAATTCAAAAAAATGAATCCTTGAACGTTTTATTTTTATTAAATACTAACAAGAGAAAAAGCATTCAATATATTATACCTTGATATAAACAGAAGTGAAGATTATAAGATATTATCCCAATAACTCTTCAACCCTTTTTAAAAGAGTTTCTGAGGTATAAGGTTTCGTCAGCATTTTTTTATGCAATGAGTCATCAACAAAATTTATATGGCGATCATCATTAAAACCGCTAGATAACTGAATTTTAATATCTGGATATTTTTCAGAAACAATTTTAGATAGTTCATAACCATCCATTTCTGGCATTATCACATCACAGATCATTAGTGATATTTTTTTTCTGGTTTGACTTAGCTGCAATTTTTCAAGTGCTATTTTTGCACTATCAGCAGTTATCACATGATACCCATGTAAATTTAAAATTTCTTCTCCTAATAACAAGAGTGAAGGTTCATCATCAACAAGTAGGATTTGTTCACCATGGCCATCCAAAATTTCAGAACCTGTCTCATTATCAGATAATTGTTTTATTGCTTGTATCGGCTTTTCTGTATATTCAGGAAAATACATGGAAAAACTGGTACCATGATCAAGCTCAGAATACACATTGATAGCACCTTCAGCACTTTGAACAAACCCATAAACCTGACTTAAACCTAAACCAGTTCCAATGTCATCTTTTGTGGTAAAGAAAGGATCAAATATCTGACTACGCGTTTGATCATCCATGCCTGTACCAGTATCAGTGATAGACAAATGAACATGCGGACCAGGCTTAAGATTATGTAATTTAGCTTGTTCGGTCGATAAAACAACATTTTCAGTATAAATTGTTAATGTCCCACCTTTTGGCATGGCATGCATTGCATTAATACAGATATTTATAAGAGCATCTTCCATATCACTTTTATCAAACCAAAGCTTCCAGATGTCATCTTGTAAATTATATTTTAAATCGATCTTCGAGGTTAAACTTTTTGCAAGCATGTGTCGGTTATCATTTAATAAAAGATTGAGGTCAACCGCTTCTGATTGCATTTCTTTACGTCGAGAAAAAGCCAGGAGTTTTTGAGTAAGCTTTTTGCCACGCTCACCTGCATGTTGAATTTCATCAACATATTTAGATACTTTAGTATTGTCAGTTACTTTCATTGAAATAAGTTCTGAATAACCTAAAATCACTCCAAGCATATTATTGAAATCATGAGCAATACCACCTGTTAACTTACCAAGCGCATCCATTTTTTGTGAACGACGAAACTGTTCTTCCTGATATTTTTGCTCAGTTCTATCTGAACAAGAGCAGATATAGTGTTGAGTCCCATTTTTTTCGAGGCTAAGTCTTGCCAAAGAAAGACGAACAGGAAAAGTTTTCCCATCTTTTCTTTCTGCATCCAAATCAACAAATACTTCATTTTTATCTTGCCGACGTATACCTATCAAATCAAAAACATCTTCTTCTTCATTAGAACGACTATCAGGAATTAAAGAATATAAGTTGGATGCCGAAAGCAGCATTGCAAATGATTTGTTTTTGAGCTCAGAAAAAGTATAACCAAATATTTTTTCTGCAGCTGGATTACACGTTAAAATAAGACCATTTTCATCAAGAGTTAACACACCATCAAGAATATTGTCTAAAATTTCACTTTGTTCCCGCTCTTTTTCAAGAAGTATATTTTCAAAATTCTTTTGTTGGCTTATATCACGAGCAATACCTTCAACTGACACCACATGATCATCTTTGTCAAAAACCGGAACCTCTGTAATATTTAGCCAGATTTTATCACCATTTTTATGATAAATTTCAATTTCATAAGATGGTTGCAAGTGACCTTTAATGCTATTTTGTATGTGTCGCTTTGCTAGTTCATTAACAGGATGGAGTGTAAGAAAGCTTGCACAATCAATTTTAAATTCTTCAGGTGTATAACCTAAAATTGTTTGTACTGACTCTGTTGCATAAGTAAAAACACCTTCACAATCATGAGAATACAAGAAATATTCACTACTAAGACCTTGAACTAAGCGTCTAAATTTAACTTCACTTTCGACTAAAGCTTCATGAGACTGTATGACTTTTTGTTCATGTTCTTTGATACTTAACAACATCAGGTTAAAATCCTGACTCAAAGTACCAATTTCATCCTGTCTGTCAATAACACATTTAACATCACGTTCACCCCTAATCACTTGTTGAATAGCGAGTGTTAATCGTCGTATTGCACTGGTCAAATTTCTTGCCATAAACCAGGCAAAAATAATCCCTATGCTAATAGCAATCATGGTATAAATGAGACCATTTTTAGTTACCAAATCAAGGCTCTGAACAATTTCATTACGATTGACACCAACTCGTGCCCATCCAATTTGTTGATTTTTTATCATCACAGGAGCAGCAACATCTATAAAGGAAGAGTTATTGATCAATAACTGAGTTCTTGAAGGCAAATTGAATAAAGATTGACTAATTGAATCCTTAATGAATAAGCCAACTTTCTCTCTCTGTGTATAGCCTAAAACCTTACCGTTCATATCAAGAAACATCGCATAATCCAGCCCAGGAAATCGTGACTGAGAGCGAATAACTTCTTCAACACCAACGATATCATTAGATAAAATCCAGGATGTACCGTTTGCAGCCAAAGTTTCGGCTAAACCTTTAACCTGAGATGTACTCTGTTCAATCATGAATTCACGTTGACGCTCGACCAGATCAAAAACAAAAATACTCATCAAAACAGCATGAACTAATGCAATTCCAAGAATAAGTTGTCGCGCAACAGATGCTGTCCAGATATTTTTTAATTCATTTATCATATGATATTGTTCTAATAACCAGTTAGGTTAATTAATCGGTCTCACTTTTTTTATAAACTGTTTTACAAAGTCACGCACAGGTTGATAAGTCGCATTGTTTGCTGTTTCAAATCGTGATAAGTGCATATTTGATAAAATTGCTTTTCCTTCATTCGTATTGTGAAAATCAAATAGCAATTGACTGACTTTATTAACTATAGATTCAGGAACATCTGGAAGAACAATTAAACTATTATTCGGTAAAAAAGAGGTTTGCCAAATCACCTTTAGCTCCCGTTTTAATTCAGGGCGCTCCTGGGATAAAGCTTCCCAGGGTGGTGGCCATGTTGAACCCGCCACAGTATTTTTAAGATAGACATTCATTATAGAAGATTCCTGAGAGCCAACATAACGATTATCCAAATCTTCCATGACATTAACACCATGTGATTGTAAATAATACTGAGGCATCATAGTCGCAGCTAATGCTGTGGGGGCAGGATAACTCACGGCTTTACCAATTAAATCAGTTTCTTTTTCAATACCACTATCCTTACGCACTAAAATAATTCCACGAAAATTTTCATCATCTGCCATTTTTCCAAAGACTTTATAACCCTTATCAACAGCATTAATCGTCTGAAAAGGATTAGGAAGAGAAAAATGAAACTTATGTGCATACAGTTTTTCATCATAAGTCGCATAGTTTCTTGATGCTTCTAACTTAAACTGAGCATAAGGAATATTATCACTGAGATAATTCATCAAAGGACCAAATACCTCCTGTAACCTTTGAGGATTATGTAATGGATGAATACCAAAAATATATTCAATATTTTTCATTTTTGGAGGTGTTATCGTAAATTCTGGTATGTAATTTTTAGAGTTATTATATTCCTTATTATGATCATCGTTACATGATAATAGCAGTAAAGTAGTACCTATAAAAAAAAATAAAAAAAGGTGTTTAAAAAAATAGGTCAGCTTGATGAAGTTCATATAGTATTACAATGCTTAAAAGTTATTTATAAAGTATTCTTTAAGTTTTCTAAAAGTTGAATAACATCTGAAATATTTAATGGCTTGGTTAGAGCATCAATAACTTCTAAGTTATATCCTTGTGCAATTCGTTTAGCCGTTTGCAATAGAACCTCATCAAACCCACTCATGAGAATGAGAGAGGCTTTACTTTGTCTTTTCCCTAATTCTGAGATAACTTCAATACCATCAATATCTGGTATAGTCAGATCAAGAAAAATAATGTCAGCCTCAAAATTTTGTTCAAGAAACTTTCTGGATTCAGTATAAATGACCGTGTCAAAGCCACACATATGAGCTACTTCAGCTAACATTTCAGCAAATTGGAATTCATCATCAATGATTATAACTTCAGGCATTATTCTTTATGTTTCCAATTTGTATTACATGCAACAATCAAACTAACCGAACTAATTATGTCAGTAGATAACGTTTACAGATAAGCTTTAGCAGAAAAATATAGACACAAAGGAATTTATTAATTATTAAAGCCAATATGATTGAATAGTTTTTCATCAAGAAACTTCAGCAGTAAGTGCTCATTTGAATGAATAAAAAAATGATCACCCGCTAACTTCTTACTCTCAAAGTGACCATTTGTTAATTCCTGCCATGCTGAAACATGACTGCCTTGAGCTTTATGATCATTATCTCCTTCAAAAGCAGTAATATTAATTGCTAATTTATTATAGTCATCATCATGAGAATAGGTATCACATAACTGAAAATCTGCACGTATTACAGGTAAAATCAGACTCATTAAGTCTTTATTATCCAACACCTCAGCAGGTGTTCCGTTAAGTTGACGCAATTTCGATATCAATTTTTCTTCAGATAAGTCATAAATTGGCTTAGCATCTGAAGCAATGTGCATCGCCCTACGCCCGGATACAAATAAATGTGAAGCTTGTTGTAATCCCCTATTCTGAATTTCCTGAACTAATTCGTATGCTAACAAAGCCCCCATACTATGACCAAATACAGCATAAGGTTTATCCATATAGTCACTCATACTATCAAGCACTTCTGTTACAATTTGTTTATGATGAGTATATGGCTTATCGGCATATCGAGTTCCTCGCCCTGGTAATTGAATGGCACAAACTTCAATCCATGGAGATAGTTTTGACTGCCATGGAAAAAAAATATGTGCCCCACCTCCAGCGTAAGGAAAACAAAAAAGTCTCAAACGAGCTTCAGGGTTTGGTTTTGGAAAACAGAGCCATTTATTTGTTTTTTTTGTAAAGCTATCCTTGCTTTTCATTACTAACTCCATGTTTTTGATTTTGAGTCTTTTTCAAATGAATTTTATCCAACAATAAATTAAAACACCATTAGGGAGTCACCTAGATCATCCCCTGAAAAACCATTGCTATGATCTCATTTTATAAAAAAAGACTATAAATACACACATTTATAGTGCTTTTATTACAACGATTTGATATAGTTGAAATATCACAGTATTTTACTTGGTTATTATTATTTATATTTAAACAAATCAGGAATTTAAGATGAGCACAAAAATATATCATAACCCACGTTGTTCCAAGTCTCGCAAGACATTACAACTATTAGAAGAAAATGGTGTAGAACCTGAAATCATCGAATACTTAAAAACTCCACCTTCTAAAAGTGAGCTAAAAGCCATTCTACAGGCATTAGACATGAACCCCAGAGATCTAATGCGCAAGGGTGAAGCAGAATACAAAGAAAACAATTTAGCTGATGAATCCCTTAGTAATGATCAACTGATTGACGCCATGCTTAAACATCCTAAGTTAATTGAGCGACCAATTGTGGTCACACCTGAAAACAAATTTGCTCTAGGACGTCCACCAGAAAATGTATTAGATATTATTTAAATATTATACGTTTAACATAGAATGAGATTATAAAATGACCACTTTAAGCCAGTCTGATGACACTAATGCAAATAGTGCCATACAACAAAAAGATACGAATATAGCAATGTTGGCTGAAGCATTATTCCTTGCAAATCTTTTACTGATTCCAGTCATCCCTTTTCTGGTGTTATTTTATCTCTTCAGAAAACAGGCACAGAATCCAAATTCTGTTGCCTACAATCATTTAAGGCAAACTTTTATTGCTAGTATTCTTGCTGGAATTTTTATTGTTATTATTGCCGCTGTTTTTTATTTTTTCAGCAGCACTAGTGCCGCAATCACCTGGACAATAATATTAACCTATCTAACCTGTGTGCACAGTGTTTTTGTTATGTTGGGGATTTATGGTTTATCCAAGGCAATGGCGGGGCAAAAAGTGAAATTTCCACTAATAAATTAATAGATTAAAGACAACACACGTAACACACATTACAAACGGTATACCTATGCCTGTCCTCAAATAATATGAAACAGATAAGGTGATACCCACCTTATCTATTTCTTTGTAATTAAGTTTCTAGCTTCTGATTATAAAAAAGCTAAAATCTCTTTTTCTATGTCCTGCTTATCTATTATCGTCTTCTGAGTAATTTCTTTATCAAATAACTCACTAATAATTGCCGGAATTGAAATATCGGCTTCTTTTGCTATTGATTTCAAAGCATCAAGATCGTGAGTATCTTCTTCACCTGTTAATGCATTAGCAATCGTTGGTGAGAACTTAGTCCATTCAGCTGTTGAATATGCAATAGTTGTTAATTTCTTGTCACGACAAGTATCATATGCTTTAAAGCAAGTGGCAGTGTGAGGATCCATCAAATAACCATCAGAAAATGCATTTTTAATGTACTGCTTACCCTCTTCATCTTCACAGAAATCAGCAGCAAAAACAGATTGCAGTTGAGCCAATTCTTCAGCATTTAACTCATAGTGATTTTCTGCATCAAGCTGAAACATGAGTTCTTTAGTACGCTCAGCACCAAACATATCAAATAAAATACGTTCTACATTCGATGATTTTAAAATATCCATTGCAGGTGAGCTCGTTGAAATAACTGACATCTCACGTAAGTCATATTGACCATATTTAATTAACTGTGTTAAAACATTATTTTTATTCGAAGCAATTAAGATCTTTTCAACAGGTAAGCCCATTTTCATTGCATAATAACCACCTAATGCATTACCAAAGTTACCACTGGGTACGTCTAAATATACTTTCTCACCAAACTTAATAGCTTCCTTACGAACAAGTTCAAGATAACTATGGATATGATAAATTAACTGAAAAATAATTCGTCCAAAATTCACAGAATTAGCAGCGGACAGATGAATGTTTTTTTCTTTTAACTGAGCCTTAAATGTTGCAGAGCCTAATAAACGCTTCAGAGCACTTTGAGCATCATCAAAGTCACCATGAATACCGATAACCTTCAAATTTTTAGCATCTTCTGTCACCATTTGCAGACGCTGAACATCAGATGTACCACCATCTGGATACAAACAGGAAACTTGAACATTGGCACGATTTTTAAAAGTTTCTAATGCCGCAGGTCCAGTATCACCACTGGTTGCCGCCATAATGAGATAGTTTTCATTTCTTTTTTGAGCCAAAGAAGACAGTACAACGCCAAAAGGTTGTAAAGCCATATCTTTAAAAGCTCTTGTAGGACCGTGATACAGCTCACTGACATAAAGATCATCTTTAACTTTTACAAGGGGTACAGGATTGTTTGAATCATCAAATTCATCATACAAATTTAATGCTTCATCAATAACATCTGAGTCAATATCTATCTCAAATGCTGATAATACATCTTTCGCAAGTGTCTTGTATCCTGAATTAATATGCTTTTGTAAAAAATTATCACCTAATTCAGGCAAAGATTTAGGGACATAAATACCACCAAAAGAAGCAATAGGCGCAAGAATAGCAGAAGAAAAGCTTACTTCTAAAGGATGTTCTCCATCATTACCGCGAGTTTCAATAAAATTCATATTTTTCCTTTTGTTATCTAAGAGCCTGTGCCTAAGTGTAAAGATTTCAACAACCACTAATTATACCTAAGGCATTAACTAAGAGCACTCAAAATAATCAATTTTCGCCTACTAATGTCACTATAGATTCATTATAATTGCCCCTTTAAAATCATTCGCCTGAAAATACCTGATAAGTCATGGATAAACTTTACTCACCTCTGAGCCCCGAATTCGTCAATAAACCCGGCATGAAAAGCCAATGGGGTAAACTCTATGGCAGTGCTTTAACTCTGGCCATTAGTAATTTGGCTCATCAATCTGATCAGTTTATTACGCTGATTACTTCTGATATGCCATCAGCTCAAAAACTGAAATATGAGTTATCATTTTTTTTGGAAGAGCCCAAATTCAACATATTGACATTACCCGACTGGGAAACATTGGCTTATGATCAGTTTTCTCCTCATCAGGATATTATTTCTGAACGTTTAGCAACACTGTATCACCTTCCACATTTGAAAAAAGGGGTATTGATTGTGCCTTTGAGCACCTTGATGCATCGTCTGATGCCTCTTGATTACATCAATAACAATACCTTACTGCTTGATACTGGAATGACTTTGGACATTGCACAGTTTCGAAGAGATTTAGAAAAAAGAGGTTATCGCTGTGTCGCTAATGTTTATGAGCATGGAGAGTTCGCTGTACGAGGCAGTATTATAGATTTATATCCAATGGGTAGTAACCTACCCTATCGTATTGATCTCTTTGATGATGAAATTGACTCTATTAAGACTTTTGATATAGATACACAGCGATCAATCAAAAACATTAATTCTATTAATATGATGCCCGCTAGAGAATTTCCTTTGGATAAGGAAAGTATCGACCTGTTTCGTGAACAATATCGTAATAATATAGGTGGAGAACTCACCGATAGTGTCATTTATAATGAAGTGGGTCAGGGAATATCCCCTGCTGGCATCGAGTATTACCTTCCTCTTTTTTTTACACAAACAACCACTTTATTCGATTTTTTACCCGAAAAAAACATCATAGTTAATTTTACTGATCTCGAAGCAGTAACCGATCAATTTATAAATGATACTGAGGAACGCTATGAACAATATCGACATAACGTTACTCGCCCCATTCTTGAACCATCTAAATTATTTTTGAAAACAGATGAATTATTTTCTCATCTCAAAAAATATCCACGTATTATTTGTCAAAGTTTTGAGTTTCAGGATAAAGCGGGAGTCTTTAATTTTTCCACGGAAAAACCACCAGCACTCACCATTGCAACCCAAACAGCAACTCAAATTGAATCAGCACTGGATAAATTACTACAATATATTGAAACAGCTAAACAGGAAAAACAACGCATTTTATTTTGCGCTGAAACAGCAGGTCGCCGTGAAACCCTGTTGGAGTTATTTAAACCATACAAAATTTATCCAAAAAATTTCAATAGTTGGAATGATTTTCAAAGCTCAACTAAAGCGATGGGAATTTGTATAGCACCTCTAGATGAGGGTTTTCAGCTAGAAGATATTATTTTAATCAGTGAATCCCAACTCTACGGCTTGCAGGTCATGCAACGTCGCCGTCGAAAGAATAAGTCTCAAGATAATGATGCCATTATCAATACACTTGCTGAACTGCAAGTTGGTGCTCCTGTTGTACATGAAGATAATGGAGTTGGTCGATATTTAGGACTTGAAACAATCACTCTTGGAGATGAAACAACCGAGTTTCTATCTCTTGAATATGCTGGTGGTGATAAACTTTATGTACCCGTCGCCTCATTACACCTAATTAGTCGTTATACCGGTTCCAATCCTGACACTGCCCCATTGCATAAGTTGGGTAGTGGTCAATGGGAAAAAGCGAAACGCAGGGCTCGTGAAAAAATCCGTGATGTTGCCGCTGAATTATTAGAAATTTATGCCCAACGTGAAGCTCAACAAGGCTTTATTTATCGTTATGATGAACAGCATTATCATGCTTTTGCCAGTGAATTCTCTTTTGAAGAAACGCCTGATCAACAAAAAGCAATTGAAAATGTTATTGAAGACATGTGTGGTCCAAAACCCATGGATCGATTAATCTGTGGTGATGTCGGTTTTGGTAAAACCGAGGTCGCTATGCGTGCCGCTTTTCTTGCAGTGTCTGGTGGAAAACAAGTCGCCATCCTGGTGCCCACAACTTTACTCAGTCAACAACATACAGAGAATTTTCAAAATCGATTTGCTGAATGGCCTATAAAAGTTGCAGGCCTGTCTCGATTTCAAACAAAAAAAGAGCAGGAGCTTATATTAAAAGATGTTGCTAATGGCATTATTGATATAGTCATTGGTACACATAAATTACTCCAGGAAAGTATCAAATATAAACAGTTAGGAATGGTCATTATTGATGAAGAACATCGTTTTGGTGTCCGCCAAAAAGATCGTTTTAAGAAACTCCGCAGCAAGGTTGACATTCTGACATTAACTGCAACCCCCATTCCAAGAACACTCAATATGTCTTTGTCCGGTATTCGTGATTTTTCCATCATTGCAACACCTCCAGCACGTCGCCTATCCATTAAAACATTTGTCCAACAGTGGAGTAATGATACGCTCAAGGAAGCTTGCCAACGTGAAATAATGCGTGGTGGACAAATTTTTGTGTTACATAACAATGTTCAAACAATCGGTAAAAGAGCACGCGAACTTACAGAACTAATACCTGAAGCAAAGGTTGATGTTGCTCATGGTCAGATGCGAGAAAAAGAACTAGAACAAGTCATGAGTGATTTTTATCATCAGCGATTTAATATTTTAGTGTGTACAACAATTATTGAAACGGGTATTGATATTCCTACAGCCAATACCATTATCATTGAACGCGCCGATCGATTTGGACTCGCACAACTTTATCAATTACGTGGACGCGTTGGCCGTTCTCATCATAAAGCCTATGCCTATCTAACCGTACCTGCAAAAAAATCAATGACAGCTGATGCTATAAAACGTCTTGAGGCAATTGAATCTATTGAAGATTTGGGGGCTGGATTTACTTTGGCAACTCATGATTTGGAAATACGTGGTTCAGGTGAACTATTGGGTGAAGGACAGAGTGGTCAAATTCATGAAATTGGTTTTACACTATATACCGATTTATTAGAAAGAGCAGTTAAGTCATTAAAAGAGGGTAAAGATCCTGAACAGGAAACCGCTGCACACCATGGCACTGAAATTGACATGCATATTCCAGCATTAATTCCTGATGATTATTTACCAGATATCCATACCCGCCTTGTAATGTACAAACGAATAGCAAACGCACGTGATGATGTTGCCCTAAAAGACATACAGGTAGAAATGATTGATCGCTTTGGTCTACTAACAGATCAGATAAAAAATTTATTTGCCGTCACTTCTTTAAAACTTAAAGCAACACCTCTGGATATTTTAAGTATTGATTATAGTGCAAATGGAGGACGGATAATATTCAGCGACAAGCCAAATATAGATCCTATGAAAATCATTAATTTAATTCAGACTAAATCAGTTCTCTATAAGTTAGATGGGAATAGTAAGCTAAAGTTATTAAAAATGGAAAGTGACGTACCTAAACAGTTCCAATATCTCAATGGGTTATTGGACCATCTGGCTAGTTGATAAAAGTTTTTTCAGCTTGTAATAATTAGATTTGTTCCTGGCGCAACATATCATAATAAGCAGCAGCTCCACCCTTCATGAAATAGTAGTTTTTCAGTCCCTGAGATTCAAGAGTGTACTGCAACCATCTAACTTGCTTGCCTTTTTGATCATAAAAATAAAGCGTGGTATCGCTTTCTACCGCTTTTTTAATAAGACGATTCAACTTGTTTATATTTGCTAGTTCAACATTTTTATCTCTAAACATAAACAATCCACTGCCACCACGTCGTTGCTCTCGATCTCGTATATCATAAATAATCGAATTCTCTTCCAAAGATTTTTCTGAAAATTCCTTTGGAGCTAGTTGACGTGATTTGAATTCTTCTTTTGATATAATACGTTCTTTTGCAACTGGTGTTTCAGTCAATAGCACAGCTTGTTCAGGATAGGCTAAAGCCCACTCAAAAACACCTGCATCGTAAGAAAAACAATTCTTTACATTATAATTAAGTGCTTTTATGCCCGCTTTATAAGACTTATAACAACTTCGACCATTACAGTAAAAAACAATATCTTTTTCCGTCCCTTCACGTAATTTTTTTAATTCCGTAGGAAATGATTTTTTTGCAACAGGAATATTAATTGCATTTAACACTTTTAATGTTTGATATTCATATTCAGAGCGAACATCAACAACAATCACATCATCACTTTTTATTTTTTCATAGAGCTGTTCAATACTCAAAGTTTGAACTTTTGGATAAATTTTACGCCCTGGGAAGCCTTCATCAGCAAACGAAGTGCTAAACAAAAGACATGAGAGAATCAACAAAGAAATTTGAAGCATTGAATTACGGCAAATAAATATTTGATAAGGATGACGAATCATGGGTATAAACCTTTATGTAGTACTTTTTATTGGTGAGTATAACTACAGATCTAATTAAATCAATACATTTGATACACTTCAAAAACAATCAATAGTATTATATCTAAAAATGCATACTAGCACACAAAATTGAATGATATTGTTGCTTTTTCTTCCACCATCGTTTTAACAATTTTTTTGTAAACAAGAGATGACGTCCTGAAGGTGATATAAATTTAACTTGAGAAATTGTTCCACTATCAAGTCCATTAAGTATATGAACAAGATAATTTTTTTCAAATTGTTCTAATAAACCCACCCAGGTAAAAACATCCTTATTTTTTAATGCCAGATCAAAGTCTTCTATTGTATATATAATATCCGGAGTATTTTCATTGAGTTTTTGTCCTCTTGCATTTAAAACAAACACCTTGGGTAAAGGATCGCATTGAAAATTTTGTAAAGCAGCTAATTGTTGGACAAATTGATGATTAGAATAAAAACATTTATGATCATCTTTACATATATCGAAATTTGAACAACAGACACCTTGACCAGCCCCCCAAAACCAAAGACTATTTATCGGTGTCTTTTTTAATTCAATTCTTTTTTTATTAATATCACTTTTATGTAAAATCATTTGAAATTCATTAAATAAATTCAGCCAATGACTGACTGATTCATTTATTGAAGACGTTTCTATAAATGCTTTATCATTAAACAAAAACGAGCGTATTGGTTGCCCCAAAACATTTTCTGGTGGAACTGACTGAATAGAAATAGGTTTATCAGACACGATATACCAACGATCAGGTGAAACAACCTTTAACGTCCAAAAGTTTTCTTCTTGATAGCCATCAAAAAACTGATTGATTTCTTCAGCCAACTGTTTAGCTTCTTCAATCGAAATATCTAAAGAACCCGTTCGTGCTAAAACGAGTTGATCTCTATCTGCAACCAGAAAACTGGGATCAGCCCTCATAATCCATTTATTTTCGATAGACTCAACTAATTTAATACCCAAATTTAATCGCTCAGATTCTGATAATTTATAAACGTCAGAAAAATAAGATAAACTGGCAATTGGCAGATGTGGAGCATCGCGTCTAAAATCATCCATTGATTTAAACTCTTTCATCACATTTGAATAAAAATTATTAGGTGATGTATCAATATGCTCTGATGTAGAAAAATTTCCCCGAGACAAAACCGTGGAAAATAAAGGGAGTTGAGGGAGATCCTGAACAGGTAATTGATTTAGATAAGGTACCGGATCAATAAGACCCGGTACAATAAAAGTGAGCGAACTTGCTGCTCTTTTCATATATTTTATTTACAAAAAAGAACTAATCTGCATCAAGATGTTCTAAACGAATTCGCACAACATCACCATTAACAGCTTCTAAAGCGTTAATTTTTGCAATGGCTTCGTTCATATTTTTTTCAATCGTTGTATGCGTAATAATGATAATAGCTGCTTTCTCATCAGACTTGTGTTCTTTCTGCAACATAGAATCAATACTAATTCCATTGTCAGCAAGTATTGTTGTAATGTTAGCCATCACTCCTGCCTTATCAGATGCTGCAATACGTAAGTAATAAGCAGTTTCAACTTCATCAATAGGTAAAATAGATAAATCAGACAGTGACTCAGGCTGAAATGCAAGATGAGGTACGCGATTTTCAGGGTCTGAAGTTAATACACGTACCACATCAACGATATCTCCCACAACTGCTGAAGCTGTTGGTTCTGCACCTGCTCCAGCACCATAATATAAGGTTGGCCCTACAGCATCACCCTTAACAAGAACAGCATTCATTACCCCATCCACATTCGCAATTAAACGACGCTTAGGAATTAAAGTTGGATGGACACGTAACTCAACACCAGCATCCGTAATACGAGATAATCCAAGATGTTTTATGGTGTAACCCAGTTCACTGGCATAATCAACATCTTCACCTGTGATTTTACTAATGCCTTCCGTATAGACTTTTTCAAATTGAAGAGGAATACCAAAAGCAATTGAAGCAAGAATGGTCAGCTTATGTGCGGCATCAATACCTTCGACATCAAAAGTAGGATCAGCTTCTGCATAACCTAGACGTTGAGCTTCAGCAAGCACAGAGTCAAAGTCACGTTGCTTGTCACGCATTTCTGTCAGAATAAAGTTACCTGTACCATTAATAATACCCGCTAACCATTCGATTTGATTTCCAGCAAGTCCTTCTCGAATCGCTTTGATAATGGGTATACCACCTGCTACTGCAGCTTCAAAAGCAACCATAACACCTTGCTTTTGTGCCGCTGAAAATATTTCATTTCCATGTTTAGCAATTAATGCTTTATTTGCTGTGACAACATGCTTACCATTTGCAATTGCTTTAAGTACTAATTCACGTGCCAGGGTGTCACCACCAATGAGCTCAACAACAATGGAAACTTCAGGATCACTCACCACATCAATGGGAGTTTCAGTTAATTGAATATCATCTGTTTTACAGATACGAGGTTTATTAATGTCACGAGCTGAAGCATGACTGACAATTATGCCACGCCCCGCTCGACGTGAAATTTCTTCTGCATTACGTTGCAGAACATTAACTGTGCCACCACCAACTGTACCTAAGCCTAATAAGCCTACCTTAACGGGTTCCAATAGATTCTCCATTCTGTTATTTATAACGATGTTTCAAAATTTTTGCGCAGCTATTATAGCAAAGCTTTATCTTAAATTAAGAAAAATTTAGATATATTATGCTTTAAAGGCACCTACACCATCTTTTTTGAACATTTCTCTCAAACAACGCATCGCCTGACGAGTTCGATGCTCATTTTCAATCAAACTAAATCGAACATGATCATCGCCATATTCACCAAAACCAATACCAGGAGAAACAGCAACTTTTGCTTCAGTGAGCAATTTTTTTGAAAATTCTAACGATCCCATTTCTTTATATTCATCAGGAATGGGTGCCCAAAGAAACATGGTAGCTTTAGGCTTTTCAACTATCCAGCCTATAGAATCGAGGCCAGCACATAGCACATCGCGACGAGCCTGATACATATCACAAATTTCTTTCACACAATCCTGTGGACCATCCAGAGCCTGAATTGCAGCCACCTGAATTGGTGTAAACATGCCATAATCAAGATAGGATTTCATACGAGTCAATGCCGCAACCAATGTTGGATTACCACACATAAAACCAACACGCCACCCAGGCATATTGTAAGTTTTAGAAAGAGAATAAAACTCTACGGCAATATCTTTGGCACCTGGAATTTGTAGAATTGATGGTGCTTTGTAGCCATCAAATGCAATTTCAGCATAAGCAATATCATGTACCACCCAAATACTGTGTTCACGAGCAATTTTGACCACTTTTTCAAAAAAGTCTAATTCCACACATTGTGTTGTAGGATTTCCAGGGAAATTCAATACCAACATTTTTGGTTTTGGCCATGAATCTTTAATCGCTTTTTCTAATTCAGCAAAAAAGTCAACATTCGGCGTCATGGGTACATGACGAATATCAGCACCTGCAATCACAAAACCATAAGGATGAATTGGGTAAGATGGATTTGGAACAAGCACAGCATCGCCTGGACCAACTGTCGCTAAAGCCAGATGTGCCAGACCTTCCTTTGAACCAATTGTAACAATGGCTTCAGATTCTGGGTCAAGATCGACATCATAACTGCGTTTATACCAATTACAAATGGCTTTGCGCAATCTAGGTATACCACGAGACACTGAATAACGATGTGTATCATTTCTTTGAGTTGCCTCAACCATTTTATCAACAATATGTTTTGGTGTTGGCTGATCCGGATTACCCATACCAAAATCAATGATATCTTCACCGCGGGCTCGTGCTTTTGCTTTCAATTCATTAACAATATTGAAAACATAGGGTGGTAAACGTTTAATGCGCTGAAAATCGTCGTTCAAAAATATGGCCTCGTCAAATACCTGAGAAATTAGTCATAAAGAACATAGTGAGTTCTAGATCAGGTTTTAATATTAAAACATTGTAAAATACTTACCCGAAAGGTTTCTGTCAATCTCTAATAGCACTTTTTTATGATTTTTTTCAAAAATAAGCCTCAAGTACTAAAATTTCATGATTTTGTACTATGTATTTTAATAAAATGCCCCTAAAATGGGTTTCATTTCTAATCTAACTATCACAAGAATTCTATTATGTTGCAACTAGAAAACATCGAAAATGCTTACTCTTTTCATTCCTATGATGAACATAGTGCAAAACTCATCACACCTGATAAGAACATTCATTCAAACTCCCCTACTGAGGATAACTTGCTTGAAATCAAATCAACCACATTTATCTATCAGGAGCTTATTGAGTCTGAGCTATTTCCATCTAGTTTTGAAAGTTTTGATGAAAACTGCATTAACGAATTAATTAAGCATGATGCAGAAATATTTCTCATAGGGACTGGCTCAAAATCACGATTTCCAAAAAAAGAGATTTTACAATTTATTGCAAAAAACAAATTATCTATTGATTTTATGGATACTGGTGCGGCATCTCGCACCTTCAATATTCTTACTGCTGAGCAGAGAAAAGTTGCTGCTCTCATTTTTTTTAAATAAAGTAATATTTTACAGTTCAATGCTCAATACATAGTCGTCATTAGAATTAAAAAACAATACTTGTTATGATATATTCAGATTCACTAATTATGGATAATTAAAGGATTAAATCATGGAAGGCTTAAAAATATTTCTCGATATTGGAAAAACACTTAAAATCATTCGAATTTCCACGGGACAAATTCAATTACGTTTTTCTTTATACAGCCTTCCATTAATTAAACAACTCTCTGTTGTACCACCATTCAACCACATTACTGTTGATCAATTTATTAACTCTCTTGATGGCATTAATCATATTAAAGTTAACCAATTTCTCGCTAGTGCAACGATTCAATATGATACATCGATTTGGTGTTCAACTATGTGGGAAAGTTTTTGTAACGGTAAAGATAACCCTGACCTCATAAAAAAAATATCTGAAGCCATTGAGAAAACAAGTTGACAATTTTTGCAGTAAATATCTAATGGGTTAATAATTATCAATTCATTCCATTTACCCATCAACAGCACATAATATAACCAATAAAAAAGGGAGAAAATAATTTTTTCTCCCTTTTTTATTGCTAGTTTGTTAAAACTATTTTGCTCTTAATTGCACATTATCAATACTAAAATCAGAGGCTGAGACAATGCCATAAAACTTCAAATCAACCAAACTTGCATTGTCAATATCTGGTAAAGTCACTTCCATAGTCACATGATTCCAGGCATCTGGTTGAATTGTTTGTTTGCCAACACGTGTAAACGTATTCTTGGCACCTACTCGAGATTTTACCTCAGCAATTAAGGCACTTGATGTACCACCATGTTTATAAACATCAACATCCAGGATATAAGTTGTATTTGAGTTAACCTTATTTAGAATAGATTTGTACAATCCATGCATAGATGAGCCACGAGCAGAATTACGAATACTGTATGAGCTTTGGCTTCCAAAAGTCTCAACAGTATTAACACCGCCAGAACTATTCCATGATTGTTTATCGCCTGTTTCAAAATCATCATTTAATAAATAGCCATTAGGATCAATGGGTTCTGGTTCTGTTGTGGTAGTAGCTGCAGCTTGCCCTACTATACTTATATTATCAATATAAAAATCAGCAGAGGTAATGAAACCATTGAGTAAAATTTCAACTGAGGAGGCTTGTGAAATATCTGGAGTATTGAACTCCATAACAACATGATGCCATTCATTTGGAGTTAAAATTTCTTTTCCGATGGTTGTATAAGTGTTTTTTGCACCTGTACGAGATTTAACCTTGGGATAAAATGTGGCATTATTGCTACCAGTGACAAAGATATCAGCTTCAAGTGTATAAACTTCATTACTCAATAAAAGATCTTTGCCATCATAGACCAATCCAGAATTTGAACTTGTACGATTACTGACATAAATACTCTTGCCACTTAAAGAAAAAGTGTCCTCTGATGCGGTACCACCATAAATGCTAGACCAACCACCCAGTAAATCACTTGAAGTACCATCCAAAATTGAACCGTTTCCAGATGAAGTCGTTGTTCCTTGAGGCTCCATCAAGAAACTAAATTCAGGGTCCAGATATTCATCTTGAATGCCTCCAGATAATAGAGCTGGCGTAGGGTTATATGTAATCACACCGTCTGAAAGCGTGAGATTCATATTCGTCAATGCAGTTAAAAACTCATTACCTTTAAATTTAATAACATCTAAATACCCCTCATAACCAGGAATAGTGATATCTGTAATAGGAACTAAATTTTCATCAACTCCATTGACATCGGTATTCAGAGCTAAACTCACGCCATTAAGATCTTTTGTGACATCAGTACCTGTTACATCCAGTGTAAATTGAGCAACACCACTCACTGATGAAACATAACTGAGTTTAGCTTCTACAGCAATTCCTGCAAACGAGTGAGATCCACCATCTTCTTTTCCGTAAAAATCATAAACAGGATCGACATCAGTCACAACTATATCAAAATACAAAAATACGTAACCATCCGCATCAATCGTATTGGTGAGCACACCATCCACTAAAGTGAAATTTGCAGCATAGTTAATAACAACGTTAGATATAAGTTCAGGAGATGCAACAATGGATACTTTAGAATCCACCATTTGATAACCTTTATTCACATCATCAGCAACTGCAGCACGTCCTAATCCCATTGGACCAGTCGCTTCGTAACTAAAGTTATTGAGGGTGCTCATGAATATTCCAGCCATCGCATAATGAGGCAAGGCAAGTAATGAAAGTCCAAGAATTTTGGCAGGTAAATTTTTTACGCACGCAGGCGCGGTCAGTTTATTAAAAAACATAGCGGTACTAGTCCCTTATCTGTAAGCAATAAGATCAAAGAAGTCTATTTCTTTAATCAGGTCCATTTATTGCCAGAATTTCAATTAATCCGATATTGAAAATCCGAGCAACTTTTTTTATTGATAGTGAGTGTAATTCAATATTGTTCTCATGTAAACCATTAATATACATATCTTTTTTATATTATTATTATATTAATATATTATTAATATTTATTACATAAAAACAAAGAAGGAATAAATAATAGGTTTAATTTACTAATTAAATCAGATAAAAACAAACTTAAACTATGCTAATATATTGAAAATAATGATCAAAATTAAATCCGCACAAAACAAATCATGATTTACGTTTTTACTTGACAGGTATTTTATTAATCTCTAGAATGGCCTCAAATTTTTATGGTGTTTTATTTCTTGTCTTCACAAAAAATAAAACTGGGAAGTTGGTTAAATTCCAACGCTGCCCCCGCAACGGTAATTGATTGTACGATATTAAAGCCACTGAATGACTCAACGTTAGAACTGATACGTTAATCGTTTGGGAAGGCATTATCACCAAGTTTTTATAAAGTATTACTACTTTATCCTTCATTAGCCCGGAGACCTGCCATAAAAAACTACCTTAGCTATGCGGTGGGCGTGCAACGGGTCAGACAGCCATCCGTTTGTGACTTTCACCATTCCGGCCTTTTGATCCTTTGCTACAGAATTCATGTAATATCATAACATGTCATTCTGATTACTCCCCCACATAAATTGTTATACATTTATACACACGGGGTGTGTGTTTCAGGGAACATTATGACTCAAAACTTACCCAATTTTCTGACTCTCTCAACAATAGCAAGCTCAGTATTAGCAGCTTGTTTGAACCCAATTAATGTCCATGCAGGACAAATTGATAACAGTCCACAAATTATTGTAACAGCCAACCGAACCGCCACAACAGTTGATGAAACACTTGCACCTGTCAGTATTATTACTAAAGAAGACATCCAGCGCTCTCAGGCCAGTTCTGTGACAGACATATTAAAAACAACTCCCGGCATGAGTCTTTCTGGCAGTGGTGGTTTTGGTAGTAGTTCAGGTTTTTCGATGAGGGGCACCAATACTGACCATATACTTTACCTTATTGATGGAGTTCCCATAGGTTCTGCTACCAGTGGTCAGACATCAATCCAATACCTTCCCGTCTCACAAATTGAACGAATTGAAGTTGTGCGTGGACCACGATCTAGCCTATATGGTTCTGATGCCATTGGAGGTGTTGTTCAAATTTTTACCAATAAATCCGGTGAAAAAAAGATTACAGCTAGTGCTGGATATGGTTCAGACAATACCCGAGAAATGACCGCCAGTTATTCTAATGGAAACGAGAAATCTTATTTTTCAGGTGGAGTTTCCACATTTAACACTGATGGTTATGATTTTTACGGTTATCAGACAGGTTTTCCTGCACCAACTGCAAATGCAGCTGATGAGGATGAGGATGGCTATAAAAATTATTCAATCTCTTTAAATGGTGGTTACGAGTTGAATGATTCCTTGAAACTATCCGGTGTATTTTTACGAAGTCAGGGTGAAAACGAGTTTGATGGCTATGCCAATAAAGATTCTCAAACTGAATTTACAGATCAAATAATGAGTGGTATTGCTGATTATAAAGTAAACGATATCTTCAACACACAGTTAAAAATAAGCCGTAGTTATGATAAACAATATAATCAGTTACAAGAAAACACATCAAAAACACGTTTTAATACCAAATCAGACTTAGTCAGCTGGCAAAATGAAATCGTTATCCGTGAATACGATTTATTAACACTTGGTCTGGATTATAAAGACGAGAAAATTGACAGCAGTACTGACTATTCTGAAGAAAGTCGCTGGAATCAGGCAGCATTTGCGCAATATCAGTATGTAGGCGATGTATTCGATACACAAGTATCTTTCCGACATGATGATAACGAGGAATTTGGAACCCATAATACCTGGAGCTTTGGCACAGGTTTTAACCTTGATAAAAATGTCCGAATTACAACATCTTATGGAACAGCATTTAAAGCACCTACTTTTAATGATATGTATTGGCCTGCTGATTTCTTTTTTACCGGAAACCCAGATTTAAAACCAGAAGAATCTGAAAGTTTTGACTTTGGTGTGGAATTAACAACAGGCGAAACAATTTGGACTGCCCATTATTTTGACACAAGCATTAGAAACTTAATTACTTATGTTAATTCCTACCCCTCTATTAGTAAAATGGAAAATGTCAGTAAAGCCGATATTGATGGTCTTGAGTTAACCGTTTCCACTGATATTTATGGTTGGAAATTAAATGCTAATGCCTCATTTACTGATCCTATAGATACTGAAACTGGTCTAATGTTATCAAGAAGAAGTAAAAGAAACCTGAATATCTCTCTTGATAAATCAACAGGTGCCTTTAGCTATGGTGCTTCAGTGATAGCCAGCTCAGAACGTTACAATAAAGTAGGAGAAGATGAGCAATTACCTGGCTTTGGTTACATGAATATAAGAGCAGCCTGGGAGATGAACAAGCAATGGACTATCAAAGCAAAAGTTGATAACCTTTTTGACAAAGAATATGTTCTGTCTCAAAATGGTGGAATTGACTATAAACAACCTGATCGTTTTGTATTTGCATCCATCCATTATCAAATGTAATGTCATTACTGATACCTTTTTTTATAATAAAGAGAAGGTATCAAATAGGCACTTTGGAATTTAATGAAGTTAAAAAATCATCCCTTTATTTTTTTAACCTGCCTAATATTTCTGGTGATAGCTGGTTTTATTTTTGCTCTCTTAACGGGTTCAGGTCATTTATCTTCACAAGAACTCATTTCTTTATTTAATGGTACCGCCTCTCCCCTTCATCAAAGTTTAGTTTTTGAACTTCGTTTACCAAGAGCATTGGCTGCTTTTGCAGCAGGAGCACTTTTGTCCATTGCTGGTGTCTTAATGCAAGTTTTATTAAGAAATCCATTAGCCGATCCCTATGTTCTTGGAGTATCAGGTGGTTCAGCTCTTGCTGCTTTACTAGCCATGTTGATGGGGGTTAATACTCTGTGGTTAACAGGAAGCGCTTTTCTTGGTGCACTAGTCTCAATTTTTTTGGTTTTTTCATTTGCCCATAGCAAAGGCTGTTGGACAATCTCCCGCTTATTACTCACTGGAATTATCCTTGCTTCTGGCTGGGGTGCATTGATTAGTTTTGTTTTAGTCATCTCACCTGCTGAAAAAATACATGGTATGTTGTTTTGGCTTATGGGTGATCTCAGTTATGACCGCCCATTGTTACCTTCGTATTTCATCTTATTCTTCGGTTTTGTTTTTGCAATGACTATTAGCCGTCAACTTAACATCTTGTTATGGGGAGATGTTCAAGCAGGTAGTTTAGGTATTAATACCAAACGATTAAGAGGCTATATTTTTTTCCTGTCTTCGTTATTAACAGCCGGTGCAATCACTTTGGCCGGTAGTATTGGTTTTGTAGGTCTTGTCATTCCTCATTTAGTTCGATTAATCATTGGAACTGATCACCGTATGCTCATACCTGCAAGTGCTCTTATGGGCGGTGCTTTATTAATCATTGCCGATACTCTGGCAAGAACAGTATTAGCTCCACAACAACTTCCCGTCGGTGTACTCACAGCACTTATTGGTGTTCCGTTGTTTCTTTATTTATTAAGAAGGAGTCAATAAAATGTCCCTCAAAATAAATAATTTAAGTCTTTCCATTGCAGATAAAGTCATTTGCAAAGAACTTAATATTCAGTTTAATCAGGGGGAGTTCTGGGGAATTATGGGGGTTAATGGTGTAGGTAAAACAACCCTGCTACAAACCATAATTGGCCTTCCCAATAACAGTACACATATTGACACCAATATGGCTTTAATTACTCTTAATGATAAAAATATTTTTGGTTTCAAGCGCATCGATTTAGCAAAAAAAATGGGCTTGATGTTACAAGAATATGAATATAACTTTCCTTCCACAGTTCTTGAAGCTGCATTGATTGGTCGTCATCCATTTATTAATCATTGGCAATGGGAAAATGAAGATGATAAGACACTTGCCAGCCTAGCTTTAAATGAAGTAGGTCTTAAAAATTTTTATCAGCGTGAGGTTAATACTCTATCTGGTGGTGAAAAAAGACGACTTAACTTAGCTACTCTTTTAACTCAAAATCCTGATTACTATCTTTTAGATGAACCTGTTAATCATCTAGATATAAAGGCTCAACTTGAAATTCTTAGCTTACTGAAAAACAAGTTTTCTCAGAACAAGCAAGGAGGCATTATGGTCATTCATGATCCAAATTTAGCTTACCGTTACTGTGATCATATGTTACTACTCTTCGATAATGGTCAATGGCTTTCGGGTAAAACAACAGATATTCTCAACAAGGATAATCTTGGACGTTTATATAATTGCCCTATTCATCAATTAAACGATGAGCAACATACTTTTTTTGTTCCTCAGCATTCTTAATAAAAATAGATTCAATGAACAATAATAATAAAATTATACAACATAAATTTTTTCAATTTTTTATGGTTTTGCTGGCACTGGTTTTTAGTGCACCAGCTATTTCACAAATTAAAGTCACTGATGACACTAATCAAATTATCACTCTGAACGCTCCTGCAAAAAAAGTTATTACCTTATCCCCTGGGCTCACTGAACTGATTTATGCCGCTGGTGGAGCAAATTATATTAAAGGAGTTGTCAGTTATAGTGACTATCCTGAACAAGCAAAAAAATTAGCTCAGGTCGGTAGTTATAATGCTCTTGATATTGAAAAAATACTGGTTATGCAACCTGACCTCATCATTGCCTGGAAAAGTGGAAACCCGAAACATCAAATTGAGCAATTAATAAAATTAGGGCTTACCGTTTATATCAGCGAACCCAAAGATTTTATGGACATTCCTGTTACTATCAAAACATTTGGTCAATTAATGGCTACTGACACAATTGCCAAGCAAAATGCTGATCGTTTTACAAAAGATTTTAATGATATAAAAAAGACTTATCAAACTGATCAGGAGAAAGAGTTAAAACGTACTTTTATTCAAATTTGGGACAACCCTGTGATGAGTGTCAATGAAGATCATTTAATATCTAAAGTCATTACTCTTTGCGGCGGTAATAATATTTTTTCCCACACTAAAGGCTTAACTAACTCACCTTCTATTGAATCTATATTGGAATATGATCCCGAAATCATAATAGCAACAGGAATGGCTGATTCATCTCAAGAGTGGCTCAATCGATGGGAACAATGGAAGTTTTTAAATGCCGTAAAAAATCAACGCCTTTATGCAACAAACCCTGATCATTTGGTACGTCATACTCCAAGAATATTGAAAGGCATTAAGGATGTATGTCAGTTAATTCATGGTGAGTAAGTTGAAATCTACTCAACCGCCTAAGTAGTAATTTTAATCAAATTTTGGACCCCACCCTACCTCACCACCTTCTTAACGACATCACATTTCTCATTGGGAGTGGAAAGTCAAAAGCAAAGAATAAAGCCAAAGCTAGAGTGCTATTTCTTATCTTTAAACTTATTTTTTTGACTTATTCTTTTTGATATTGCTCTTTTACCAATAGTGAGAAACATGACGCAGCAAGGAAGGTTCGGTGGTCTAGTGGACTTTTCAGGGGCTTTTCGAGGCAGGACGCCGAGGATGAGCGCTACA
>JAPHSW010000126.1 GCA_026196615.1 Gammaproteobacteria bacterium
GACTTTATCAGTTTGGAATGGAACCTAATTTTGAGGTTCAAAATTAATAGGTAAGCCACTGAATAAAAATGATAAAATCCTTAAAGACTTACCTATGAGCCTGACTTAAGTTGGTTGCTATCAGGAAAATCTTTTATATAAATATCTTGTTTATTATATGGGATTTCAATGCCTTCAATTAAAAACTGTTTATACACTTGCTCATTCATTGCATCAAGTGCGCGGCCACGTAAAACGGGTTCATCAATCCAGCAAAGCAGTTCAAAGTGTAAACCCGAATCCCCTAACTCACGGAATCTTACTCGTGGTTCTGGACTTTGACATATTCCTGCTTGATTCATGGCAACATCCATTAATACTTTTCTGACCTGATCAACTTCAGTTCCATATGCCACAGACACTTTAATTCTAATACGATATTTTTTATGAGGTCCACCCGATTCATTAATAATTTTAGTATTACCCATAATTGAATTTGGAATCGTTACTTCAATATCATCCCTGGTTAAAATCCGAGTACTACGTATACCAATATGAGTCACTTCACCCCGTTCTCCTGAATCTAAAACAATAAAATCACCAATTTTATAAGGTGCATCGACCATGATAAAAACACCTGAAAAGAGGTTAGCTAATGTATCTTTAGCAGCAAAACCAATAGCGATACCAACAATACCTGCGGATGCTAGCCAGGCAGTCATATCAATATTCCATGCCTGAAAAATCATATAGATGCCTAAGGCACAAATCACTACAACTGATATATTAAGAAATAGCGGTAAAGTTTCAACTCGAATCAGGGAGGCATTATTTTTTCGATAAGCCAAAGAAATGATTAGAATTCGAAATAGCCGTATAAAAAACAGCCCCCAGATAAAAATACCAACTGTTCCCACAATAGATACTGTAATGTCATGTACCCGGGGAGGTAAGTCTAGCCAATAGATGGCAGCACCAGTACCTAAAAGTATAACGGTATAAAAAATTGGCGCATGGAGAATTCCAACAATTTGGTTATCCAAATTTGTTTTTGTATTGCGGGCTAAACGTAAAACAACCGTCATAATAATATAACTGCTTAGTTTCGCAATACTAAGAGAAACCAGTAGGATAAGAAAAGATTGCAAGTATAAATTTTCACCAATCAAAGCCATATACGGCTTCAACCAATTTCCCAAACCATAAAGGAGACTTGCTGTAATTTCTGTTTCATCATCCATAACTATTCCCTTAAAAATAAGTTAATCATTGTTTTCGAGTGGTTATTTTGAACCACCCTGACGATAATAATTCTTTTGATTTCCTGAACTTTTTTTCGTTGTCGAATTGCCTGAAGAAGAGCGTCGAGATGAAGGTTTACTTGATGATTTCCGCCCAGAATTACTTTCATTAGAACGTTTTTGACCACCCACATGCCTTTTATTTTTTCCTGTTGGTTTATGTCCTCTGGCGTTCTCTCCAGAGCGTTGACCATCACTATGGCCTACTCTTGGTTTTTTAGGCTTTTTGGGTTTATTATGCTTAGGTGGTTTACGTAAAGTTGAAACAGGTAAATCATGCACTGGATCAAAACCTTCAATATACTCTCGCGTTAATAATTGCTGAGTTAATTGCTCAATATCAGACAGCAGCTTAAATTCATCAGCACTCACCAATGAAACAGCTTCACCTGTTGCACCTGCTCGACCAGTACGACCAATACGATGGACATAATCTTCAGACACATTAGGCAAATCAAAATTTACAACATGAGGTAATTGTTCAATATCTAAGCCTCGGGCTGCAATGTCAGTAGCAACCAGAACTTGAATCAAGCGATTTTTAAAATTAGCCAAAGCCTTAGTCCTTGCCCCCTGACTTTTATTACCATGAATTGCAGTGGCTCGAATACCATAATTATCCAGATATTTTGCCAGGCGGTTCGCACCATGTTTTGTTTTACTAAAAACAAGTACCTGTTCCCAACGATTTTGACTGATCAGGTGCATAAGAAGTGCAGGCTTCTTTTTTTTATCAACTGGACAAATCCATTGTTTGACTGATTTTACTGTCGTATTTCGAGGACTGACTGAAATCTCGACAGGATCATAAATCATGCCCTTAGCTAAATTGCGTATATCATCAGAAAATGTCGCCGAAAACATAAGATTCTGACGTTGTTTAGGTAGAAAAGAAATAATTTTGCTAATGTCGTGAATAAACCCCATATCCAGCATTCGGTCAGCTTCATCTAATACCAATACTTCCAGATCATTAAACTTGACCGCATTTTGATTATAAAGATCAAGTAATCGACCAGGTGTAGCAACCAAAATATCAACCCCTTTTCTCAACTTCATCATTTGAGGGTTGATTTTAACACCACCAAAAACCACAGTAGAACGTAAAAACAGGTTTTTACCATAGGTATCAACACTTTTTTCTACTTGAGCCGCTAATTCACGAGTCGGTGTTAATATCAGAGCACGAGCTTGATTGGAAGTAGCAGGCTGCCCTTTTGATAACAGTTCTAAAATCGGTAATGTGAAACCTGCCGTTTTACCTGTACCTGTTTGAGCAGCAGCCATAACATCTCGCCCTTCAAGTACCGCAGGAATTGCCTGGGCCTGGATAGGAGATGGTTTATCATAACCCTGCTCTTCAATTGCTTCTAAAATGGGGGCTGACAGGCCAAGTGAAGTAAAGCTCATAAAATTTCTCTTAATTATTATCGGGAACTGTATTAAAAGTCATGGATTAGTATAGTACAAATCATAGTTACAGCGGGCGTGTA
>JAPHSW010000165.1 GCA_026196615.1 Gammaproteobacteria bacterium
AATTTACATGAAGGATTTAAAGCATGTATTTAAACAATTGAACCAAGATGTGATGTGTCTCGGAACAATGGCTTAAATTTGTGGGGATCCTTCAGATTTGAAATAGTATACAAAAGCTTTAAATTTAATTATTAAAGTACCTTGCTTCTAACTCTTCAACTGGCAATGGTTTGCTATAATAATAACCTTGAAAATACCCACATCCTAATTCTTTAAGAAATTTTATTTGGCGTTTGTCTTCTATTCCTTCGGCTACTGTTTCCATCTTCATTGCTTTAGCTAAAGAGATAATAGCCTGGACAATATCACAACTTTGAGCATCATCAGGGATGTCATCAACAAAAGATTTATCGATCTTTAATTTATCAATATTAAACCGTTTAATATAACTGAGTGATGATTGACCGGTTCCAAAATCATCCAGAGAAATGATAAAACCAGCTTTTTTAAGCTCCGCTATTTTTTGAAAACTCTCAGTTGTATCCATTACTACACGTTCTGTTAATTCCAGATCAAAACTTTTGCAATCAAGACCTTCACATTGAATTGCTTCGATAATATGTTTTACAAATTGAGGTTTTCTAAATTCATAATTTGAGATATTAATTGACATAGTAATATTGATATCTTTTTCCTGCCACATTCTTTGCTGTTTTGTGGCTGTTTTAATTACCCATGCTTCAATTTCACCCATTAATCCAGTTCTCTCTGCAATTGGAATAAAAAGTTCTGGAGATATAAACCCTTTTTCGGGATCATTCCAACGTATTAAAGCTTCTACTCCAATAATTTTGGCACCTTCCTGTGTAACTTGAGGTTGATAAAATAATTGCAATTTATCCTTGGCAAGAGCTTGTTTTAAACCATTTTCGATTTGCAATTGTTGCATTGCTTCTTCGTTCATTTTTGCAGTAAAAAATTCAATACTTTTTTTACCATTTTCTTTTGCGCGATACATTGCAGTATCAGCATAACTCATTAATTGTTCGGTATTAATAGCATCATCGGGATAAAAGCTAACACCAATACTTGCTGATGTTTGTATTTCATTTACCCCCAATTTGATTGGTTTATTTATTTGATTTTGAATAGCTTTAGAAATACTAACGACTTGCTCTTTGTCTTTAATACCCTCTATAATAACTGTAAATTCATCACCACTAATTCGGGCTAAGGTATCACTTTCTCTTATAATGCTGGATAGCCGTTCACTCAGTTCTTTCAAAAATAAATCACCTGTTTGATGACCCATAGTATCATTAATGGTTTTAAAGTTATCCAGATCAATGAACATTAAAGCTGTCTTTGTATTATTTCTTTCACTCATAGTAATAGCATGAGTTATGCGATCCTGAAATAGTTGACGATTAGGAAGCCCAGTTAATACATCATAATAAGCCAATTGATTAATCTTTTTTTGTGCTTCCATTTTTTCTGTCACATCAGAAAATACACCAATATAATTGCTTAAATTACCATCTTCATCTAATACTTTATAAATAGATATCCACTCAGCAAATAGTTCTCCATTTTTACGGCGATTCCATAATTCACCCTCCCATTTACCTTCTTTCTTTATTATTGACCACATTTTTTTATAAAAATCTTTTTCTTGCCAATCTGAATGTAATACGTTGGGATTTTGTCCAATGACTTCTTCAGATTTATAACCTGTAATGCTGGTAAAACCACTATTTACCATTATAATATTGGCTTTTTCATCAGTAATCATAATACCTTCAGATGTTGTTTCAAAAACTTTTGAAATTAATTGCATTTGCTCCTTAAATTTTATTTCTGCTGTAACATCATGTATCCCAACTAATACTATTTCCTGGTTTTTATAGTTGATATATTGTTTATCTAAATGAACAGGTAAACGACTTCCACCATTTACGAGTAACCAATAGGTTTCTTTTGTATTTTCCCTATAATAATTAATATCTGATTTTAAACATTTAAAAAATAACTCCTTAAAATAAATTGTATCAGATTGCATTAACAGATCACTTAACAAGCCTTGTGCTTTTTTATTTGAGTCGATAACTTTTAAATTGGGTAAATTTATCACTAGCATTGCATCTTTGGAATTTTCAAATAATTTGTTATAACGTTGTTCACTATCTTTAATAATGTTCTGTAGTGTATTAGATAAAATTGAAAAATTATTTGAAAAACTCATAATTTCTTTAATTGAACTTGTTGGCAAACTTAATGATTCATTCTGTTCAATTTTATGAGGAAGATTAAGAGTCGCAAGACTAAGGCTTTCGAGAGAACTCAATAAAGAGCGACTAGAAAAATAGCTAATGACAACAACAATGGCGATGATACTTAGCATAATAATGAATGCATATATGTATATTCGCTGTAGTGCATCAACGGAAGAGGATAATTTTTCCTGAATAATTATCTTATAAGGAAATCCAGGTAAATTATCAATAAGATAAACAAAGTGAGACTTCTTCCATTTTAACATTTTAGGCATAGCTTCATTGGGAAGCACATGGAAAGTATTGTCATTAATTTTTGTTTTTATACCATGAAAAGGTTGGCTCTTATCATTAATACTGCTCAAAATTAACCGGTCTTTTTTATCCAGTACATGTACTGCAATTTCCTTATGAATAGAATGATTGGCTAAATAATTTTGTAAAGTAGATTTCTTTATAACACTGATAAGGCAGCTTTTCTGATCCATCTGAGAACTATAGATATAATCTTGTTCAATCCACATTTTGGGAATAACGTCACACATTATTTTATCATCAACTGGTAGATGATAAATAATTTCCTTTTTTGCAATATTAGTAACTGTATCCTTATTTATCATCCATATTGATTCTATATCTGAAGAATCAGCTATATCTATATTACTTTTTTTATTAAAATGGAAATAGGTCAATTTAAGTGTTTCAGTATTATACATATTGATAAATTCATTAATTTCTGACCTCATGTTATTACCGATATCTTCAACACTTTTGATAGCATCGTTATTAAACCGTTCAAAGGTTTTATTACTCATCATATGGGCAGAAAAAAATAGAGAAAAAGAAACCATTGTCATCATAATAGTGAATAGTAAGTTTCTTAAACTAATGGTTTCTTTTATCTTATCTGGATTTATTCTATATTTTATAATAGCTAAAACCAGTAAAGTACTAACTAGTGCATTGAGCAGTCCGTTGGCAGGATGTTTTAACATGATTAAGATTACCTGAGTTTCAGGAAGCTCCATAATATGGCCATAAAATAATGGGACTAACCAGATACCAATCAATGTCCAGTAAATAATATCTGCAATAAAAATATTTTTTATTTTCATGCGTAGCAACATCCCCACTGTAAATGCTTCTAAAACAAAAGCAATAAATGCATAAGGATGTCCCCATAAATAAATAGTATAGCTATGTACCAAGATTGCTGAAATAACGCCTATCCCTGGACCAAAATACCAGACAGCAATAAGGACGAATATACTGCCAAAAATTTGATTAACGCCAAAGAACATCTCAAAATTGAGAATGTTTCCTAATAACCCTAAAATTAGACAGGTAATAAATACTGATATTTTCCTGATCATGATAAAAACCTTATTTTTATTAAAGCTATAAAAACTAATGTTTTACAAATACTAATAAATTATTCTTAGTTATACTGTATTACTAAAAAGTGGCTCAAAAGCAGCCAATTCAGTTTTTATTTCGTTTAATCAAAAAAAAGCAGTTGGGCGGTATACACAGAGCATATTAAATATGGGATTTAGTAAAATGCAGTGAGTTTCCAAATGTAGGTTTAATGGAGGTTTTTCTTGATAACTTGGGATTTATTAGTACATCAAGAGGCTAGCATTGAATTAGTTACCTTACAGGTAAGGGGTGGATTGAATCCACAGAAGAAATAAGGATAGATAGAAAAAATTAATACTGATGTGATATCACCACCTGTTTTCTGAAAGATAAACAAGTTTTGGCAATACTGTTTATTCTTGTGCTGCTACAACTCGATTACGGCCGCTTTCTTTTGCTTTATACATTGCTTGATCAGACTTTATAAGTAATTCATCTGATTGTAAGTCAGAAAAAGTAGTTGATGTCGCTGTTCCAGCAGATAAACTGCAATTAAATTTTTTGCCCTGATAATTGAAATTAACTTCGTTAAAATTACGTCGAATATCATCAATAATATTAATAGCAAATTTATTATTACAATCCGGTAAAATAACTAAAAATTCTTCACCGCCATAACGACCAATGATATCTGTTTGACGTAGTCTTTGTCTTAGCAAAATGGCCAAAGAATTAATTACTACATCACCTGTAGCATGACCATAAGTGTCATTAACTTGTTTAAAATGGTCGATATCTAGCATAACCAGTGTAACAGGCTTTTTGTTGCGTTTTGAGCGCATCAACTCCATTTTAGCGGCCTCTTTTATATTGGCATGTTTCATAAGTCCCGTTAAACTATCACGACTAATTTTTTCTTTAATTATACGACTACGATTAATTCGATATTTCACTGCAGAAATAAGTTGGGTGTTATGTATTGGTTTGCTAAGAAAATCATCTGCCCCTTTATTGATTGCATGTTGTTGTATCTCTAAATTTTGCTCTGATGATAAATAGACAATGGAAAGACTGGATAAATTATCATATTGTCTAAGTATTCCAGCCAGTTCGGGGCCACTATAGTCTGGCATATGTAAATCCATTAATAATAAATCAGGCTTAAATTCCATGACTTCATTATATATTTCACGGCTATTTTTCAGAATTTCAACCTCGATACCCACTCCTTGTAGTACCAATTGATAATTAAGAGCCAGCTGTTTATCATCATCAACAATTAAAACTTTGCCAGGAGTTGCTGTTTTCTGTTCAAATATATCAGTAATACGATTAACTAACATAGGAATATTCAAAGGTTTTAAATAAAAACCTAATGCGCCTAATTTTGCAGCACGTATTCTATTATCAAAGCTATCATTTTGAGTAATAAATAATAAAGGACAATTATCGTTTAATAAATTGGGTCTATTCTGCAATAAAATTTTGGTGGAATTTTTTTTATCAGAATCCAAAATGATATCAAAAATCAACATATCTGGCTTTTGTTTATCAACATGTTTATCTGCACTATCTATTGAATTAAATAAATGAAGATGATACCCAAAGGATTCTAATTGAATTTTAAGATGCTCTGCCAAGTGTAGGTCATCTTCAATCAGGTAAATATGTTTTTCATTTTTCAGTTTAATTTCTGTTTTATTTTGCTCTGAAGCACTGGCAGATACTGTTGCATGAACCTCTTCAAGACTATTGATTAGTAAGTGTATATTATCCTTAAGATAGGTCACAATGTTTGGTTCTGAAGCATGGGGCAGACTTTCTTTTGATTGAATAATATCATTTTCAAACCTTCTAGCCTGTTTTGTTAACTGGTCAAAACCAAATGTACCACCGGAGCCGGCCATTTTATGAAATCGATGTTGTAAGTCATCCAGAATTTTTGCATTTTTATTTTTTTCAACTGAAAGAAGATGTATGAGCTTTTCAATCTGCTTAAACTCATCTTTTAAATTAGAAATATAGTCATTTTTCAAGCCGGCTAGCTGTTGATTAAAATCTAACACAATATTATCAGGCATAATGTTGACTCGTAAATTAGTTTTTTATAGGGCTATCATCTCCTATAAAAGTGTCAATATAGAGACTTTTCCTAAATCATTTATGGCAAGCTGTTTTCTCATAAGTTTTTGACTTATTCAGATAAAGTCATAGAATGAAAATGTTTTGGTATAACATTGATTGCTCCTAGTGATTTAAATTTTTCAATTTAGGAGGGATATACCTTTGCTGTCATAAATGCAATCGGTGTATTATTTTAGGAAGGATAGGAGATTCAATGGTATTTTTCAATCTATAAAATGTTGATTGGGGTGATTTTGGGATAAAGATTTCAAAAAATGTGATTCGAAAGCCTGAAAAAACTTGTTTTGACTGAACTTACTCAATTTTTAGGTAAGAAGGCTCCTGCTCGTAAATTTTAAAACATAGCTGGAAAATTGTTATATATTCTCATCAGGAAACACATTGCTTGGACTCATATTTGAGAATAAGGGAGAGTCAGTTGTCTCACTTACTGATACTATTTCTCTGAATAGTAATGTATTATAAAATTTAGTGAATTAAATAGCTTTTTCTGGTTTTCCAAGTAAGTAACCTTGCATATAGTCAATTCCTATCTCTTTTACTTTTTCAGCAATTACTTTATCGGAGACGAATTCAGCAATTGTTTTAGTACCAATACTTTGTGAGAATTCATGTATTAAAGTGGTTACTCGAAAAACTGTTTCATCATGTGCAATATTCTTG
The DNA here is from genome assembly GCA_026196615.1 of Gammaproteobacteria bacterium. Taxonomy (GTDB): domain Bacteria; phylum Pseudomonadota; class Gammaproteobacteria; order GRL18; family GRL18; genus GRL18. The sequence continues at coordinate 6,381 of JAPHSW010000165.1, forward strand.
ATCATAGAACCATCAATTTTTATAAAATTTGGATCAAGCTTCATTAAATATTCGAAATTAGAGTAGCCGGTACCGAAATCATCAATAGCAATAGCACACCCAAGATATTTCATTTCCCGAATAAAATCTGAAACATCAGTATAATTTTCGATACCTTCTGACTCAACAATTTCAAATATGACACGTTTAGCAATTGATTCATTAGATAATTTCTGCTTGAGTAATTTGGTTGTGTCTTTGTTAAGAATATCCTCAATTGTGAGGTTTATTGAGAAGCTTTCAGTTCTATTAGAAAAATAATCAAAACTCTTATTAATAATAATTTCAGACAACTGTGAATATAGCCGGGCATTTTTGGCAATGTCCAGAAAGAAAAATGGGCTGATTTCGCTACCATCTTCATCAATAAGACGCATTAAACATTCATATTTATCTATTTTTTTTGTGCATCTATCAACAATAGGCTGGATAAATAGTGTTATTTTATCATTAGCAATAGCTTGTTTAATTTTTTTTGTCCAACGAAGGTTTTCTTCATTGCGTTTTTGAAGGTCAACATGACTATTATAAAACAGAAATTGTTGGTGTGATTCTTTTGCAACTCGTAGAGCCATGCCAGCATTGATATAAGCATTTCTGCTTTCGCTAGCAACTCCAACCGTAGCAGAAACTGTCAGTTCATTGTCATTGACAGTAAATATCTTTTTATCCAACAGACTAAGGATTTTCTTACATTGTGCTGCAAATTTATTTTCTGGAAAATTATCTTTTGCAAGCAACACAAATTCATCTCCCGATAGACGAAACACAGTGATGCCTTCGTTAACATGTTCACTCAGCATCGTGGCAAAGCTAATTATCACTTCATCACCTATTGCATACCCATAGTAGTCATTAATTTCTGAGAATCTATCAATATTAAAAATTGCAAGCAGTGGTGTTTTAGACTGAGATAACAGCTCAATAAATTTTTGTCTGTTAGGCAACTTGGTTAATGAGTCGGTAGTATGCATCATAATTTGTTGCTGTTGATTAAATATCTCAGTGACATCAGTACGGATTGAGATATATTCCTTAAGGTCTCCGTTAACGCTCAGGATTGGGACAATTGTACTACTGACATAATATTCTGTACCATCCTTTCGCTTGTTGCATATAATGCCTTTCCAGGTTTTTTTGGCTGAAATGGTTTGCCACAAATCTTTAAATAAAGTTTTGGGGACTTTTGGGTTGTTGATTATACGGTGATTACTACCAATTAACTCCTTTCTCGAATACCCTGAAATATTACAAAAAGCCTCATTAACATAGGTAATATTCCCCTTAATATCGGCTTTTGAAACAATTGCACTCATGTCTACTGCTTTTTTATATTCATTTAACAATGAACTATTAATGACAACTTGTTTTTTTTGCTCATTTACTTCCGTTTTGAGTGTATCATTAAGCTTATTTAATGGGTAAATAATAAGATTCTTAAAGAAAAATAAAACTATTGAGCTCAATATGAGCATTACAATAATCATTGCCAAAATCATCCTATTGACAACAGCATCAATATAATTAAATACTTCCTGCTTATCTATTTCAACCAGTAAAACCGATGGTTCACCGAAAAGTTGGTAGGATGTATAAGCACTCAATACTGATATACCTCGGTAGTCTAAAAATATTTGTTGATTTTTCTCACCTTTAAGACCTGCTATGACTCCAGGAGTTTTAACATGCTGAATACCGATAGTTGTCTGTAGTTTCTGGACAAGGGGATGATTAATATCATTTAGAAAACGGCTGTCATTTCTCATGGTGAAATCATTACCAATAATATAAGCTTCACCACTTTCACCCAAACCTGATTGATTAGCTTTACCGTGAAAGGTCATAATTTGGTTGATTGGTTCGATAGGAAGCTGGATGGCGATACTCCCATAGTATTGTTTATCAATATATATCGGCATGGCTAGAAAAGCTGCTGGAATATTCAAGCTCGGTTCATATGGTAAAAAAGTGGCAAAGGACAGTTCATTTTTTTTAGTTTGAGTTGATTTTCTGAACACTTCGGCTAAACCAGATTTTTTATAAGGACCTGTTAACAAATTGGTTCCATAATCAAATTCTTTTTCTACGCTATAAATGATATTACCTTGCGGATCAATTAAGAATAGGTCATAGAAATCATGTATTTTTTGTATTTGCTTAAAATGTGGATGAAATTGATCATGCAGAATATCATAACTCTGTTTGTTAATAATTAAACCTTGTTTAATTATTTGATTATATTGAGCTATTTTACCTTGTTTTTGAGTAGGTAAATAAGCCTGTGTGTGTTTTCCCGGTGCCGCATTAGGTATATTTCGGTGCAGATTATTAAGATATCTCTCTTGATACTCATCAGTTAATACAGTATCGAGATTTTGGATATTTTCTATATCCTGTAAAGCTTGAAACGCAGGTGATAACTGTTTTAATGCAGTGGAGGTATTAGAAGATAAACTGATGGAACGAAGAATGTTTTTTGTCTGTTTTTGGTAGGTGTTAATATGCATTCCCAATGCTTCACGTAATGATATTAGTTGTTCAAAACGTGTATTAAGAAGCAGTTCCTTTTTATAATTACTAAGTGTATATATGCCTGATCCAACAAAAGCAAAAAAGACAAATATTGCCGTTAAAACCCAGATTTTAATTTTCATATACATCATGACTCCTTTCTTGAAACCAATAGAAAACTTAGTAAATACACATTATCAGGTATGATGTGGACTCTTAAACTAAATTTTTTATAGGGCAATTATCTCCAACAATAGTGTCAATATGGAGGCTATTATCCTAAATTTATTTTGGCAAGTTGTTTTCCCATAAGGCTTTGACTTGTTCAGATAAAGTCATAGGGTCAAAAGGTTTTGGTATTATATCGACCGCTCCTAATGATTTAAAATTCTCAATTTCAGAGGCTTGTACCTTTGCTGTCATAAATGCAATTGGTGTATTATTTAAGGAGCTTTTTTCGCGCATTGCCTTCAGTGTTGATGGGCCATCCATTCCTGGCATCATCACGTCCAATAAAATTATATCAGGGTTAAACTCTTCAACAATATTTAGTGCATCTTCTCCTGAAGCACATATATGTACTGTATAACCGCCAACTGTTTCCAGTGCGAGTTTGGCGACTGCCTGGATGTCAGGCTCATCTTCAACATAAAGGATTTTTTCTAATGAAGGCATATAGATTACCAGTTTTATTATTTGGGTATTAATTTATTCTTAATTTTATTGTTTCCAATAACTCTTCAAATGAAATGACTGAATTAAATAAATCCATTTCAATAGATTCTTTTTGTAAATGATTTAAACTATCACTTGCCAATAAAATAATTTCATAATTTTTTTGGTGTGTTTTAATTAAACCAATGAATGACATGATATCAATATAATTTGTTTCACTATCAATAATAAACACATCATAGTTTTTATTCATTATTTTTTGTTCTGCTTCAGACACATTTGAAACAATATGTGTAATAATTTTTTCATTCTCAAGCCCACTCATAGCCTTGTCTAATATTGTGTCTTTTGATAAAAATAATAATTGAATATTGGACTGTTGTTTTTTATCAATAAATTCTTCAAGTCTATTAATTAAGAGCTCTTGTTTTATAGGTTTTGCTAGCCACTCAATATTAGAAAAATCACCATTAATTTCCAGTTTACCTTCTTGCATTTTAGCTGAAATAACTATTATTGGTAATTTAGATGTATTTGGTTGATTACGAATTTTTTTGATAATATCTAATCCATTCATATCAGGTAAAACTAAGTCTAATGTGACTGCTGTATATGTCTCGTTATCTAATAGTTTGAGAGCTTCTTCTCCATTATAGGCAATATTTGTTTGATAACCTTCTTGTTGTAACATGGTACTCAATATATGTGCAATATCTGGTTCATCTTCAATGATTAATATAGTCTGATGTTTACATTTTATATTATCAAACTGTAACTCTGAATTAGTATGATGTGATGAATATATTGGTAATGAAAAATAAAATTTAGAACCCTCAGACTGTTCTGATTCAAAACCAATACTACCATTCATATTTTCAACAAGCTCTTTAGTAATGGCCAGTCCCAAACCTGTACCGCCTTTTTGCCTGGTATCAGAAGAATCTGCCTGGGCAAATTTTTCAAATATTACTTGTTTAAATTCATCAGATATACCTGGTCCATTATCTTTAACCGATATGTTTAATAAGCTACTTTCTTTTTTTACACTGATTTGTACAATGTCATTTTCAGGAGAATACTTAATAGCATTGGATAATAAATTAGACATGACCTGCATAAATCGTTGCTCATCAACATTTATCTGAAAGTCATTGTCGTTTTGATCGAGGAGCAATTGAACATTTTTTTCATTGCTATAATTCTGATTAGCACTAATAGATTGCTTTATTAATGGCAAAGCATATTGCACTTTCATATCAAAATGCATTTTTCCAGCAGCCAATTTTTCAATATCCAACAGGTCATTGATCATTAGGGTTAGGCGCTGACTATTCTTATGAGCTATAGAAATCATGTCATTTACTTTATCTGGCAGCTTGCCTAATACTCCTCCTGCTATTAATCCTAATGAACCGCTGATTGATGTTAATGGTGTTCTTAATTCATGGCTTACAACAGAAACAAATTCATTTTTCATTTTTTCTATATGTTTTCGCTCAGATATATCGGTTACTTTTCCAATAAAAAAACGTTTACCTTGGCGTGTTATTTCACTGATAGTCAGATCCATTGGAAATAAGGTTCCATCTTTTCGCTGTGCTTCTACTTCTCTTCCTATACCAATTATGGCTGCTTTACCTGTTTCATGATATTTTTTTAGGTAACTATCATGGGCGCTATGATGTGGTTCAGGCATAAAAATATTGACATTTTTTCCTATCACCTCTTGCTCTTTATATTTAAAAATAGATTCTGCGGCAGGATTAATAGATACAATTTTACCTTGCTCATTTATAGTAATGATACCATCTAACATATTATCTAAAATGGCTTGCGTATGTTTAGCTTGTTCTGTTAATGCTTGTTCAGTTGCTTTTTGAAGACTGATATCTGTTTCGATCGCGATAAACCCATAAACATTTTTATCATTATCATATAAAGGGTTACAATTAATATTTACCCAATAAGGTTCACCTAATTTACTATAATTAATCAAATCTACTACAAAGGAATGGTTTTCGGTGATAGACCTGCTCATGTATTTTATGGTTGAGGGATTTGATTGTTCTCCCTGCAAAAAACTACCAGGCTTTTTACCGTAACTTTCTCTCAGAGAATACCCCGTGATACGAGTAAAACCTTCATTTACCCATTCGATAAAACCTTTTTCATCTGTTATCACAACACCATTGGTCGTTTGTCTTGCAACTTCAGATAAACGTTTTACTTCCTTTGTTCGTTCTTCTACAATAATTTCAAGTTGTTTTTGATTATTTTTTAATTGATAAAAACTATCTACTAATCTTGAACTCATCTCTTGTAATGAGCCACTTAAACCTGCATATTCTTCAATTGCACTTGTTGGAATTTTGGGGTAAATTCCTTGCTCAATTTGTTCGGTTAAGCCAATACTGATATCTTTCAAATAATTCAGCGGTGTCGATAACCAACGACTCAAAATATAGGCAAAGCTTATGCCTATTAATAACATAGCTGCCAGAAAATAGAATAAAATCAATCTTTCTTTTTCGACTCGCTGAATAACCTGTTGAGTAGGCTCTTCAATAAGCAAAGTTGCACTTTGATTTTTATTTGAAATAGTAGTCTTAATAAAATAACGGCCCTGTTTCCAACGTTTCATTATTGATGATTCGTTATTTGGCATCCATACTTTAAGATGAACATCTAATGTTTTTATTTTACCTGAAGATTTATCCAGGCTTTTTATATCTCCTATCTGTATAGCTAATGTTCCATCTGCATGGATAAGGGCTAATCCCATATCCTTCTGTAACGGATAATCATTTAGATATTGATGAATATTTTCTATAGAAAATGTATCTTTTTGATAAAGTGTTTCAATCCTTCTTGCTTCTTCCATAAGATGTTTTTGAATAAAAAATTCATCCTCATCTTGAAGTGTATAACTTTCATGGATTATGGGAGCAAAACCAGTTAACAACATTGTAAGCAAGATTATATGAAATAATAATTCTTGTAGTTTCAGTGTAGAAAGTTTTAAAAAATTTTTTATTTTAAAATTAAGTTTAAATATAATTATAATAATACCGGCTATAAGTGCATTAAAGATTCCATTCAAAGCTTGTTTAAATGCAATTAGGAGTGCACTATCATAATTCATTCCCAAAAAAAATTGATAACTTATCATTACTAAAGGCATACCAATGCATAACCAATATATTAATCCAGACAGGGTAAGATTTTTGAGGCCTCGGTAATAAATAAATGCGATAACAAATGCTTCCAGAAAAAAAATAACCAAAGCATAAGGGTGTCCCCATAAGACAAATGTATAAATGCCACCAAAGAAAGCAACAATTAAGGCTGGGATAGTTCCAAATAATACAATTGCAAGCATGACAGCAACAGAACCAAAAATAAAATCCACCCCAAAAAATAAGGGTAATTTCATCCAATTTCCTAATAATGAACACAAAGATAGTAGGGTTATTGAACCAATTGTAAATGCTTTATTTCTAGCCATTGTTATCATTAGAAAGAATTCCTTTATTTTGTTATATAAAATAAAAGTTGTGATAAGTGTAATATGATTAACTATAATAACAGTATGCTATAGACTAAAAAAAATAAAGATAAATTGGGAATTATTACATTTTGAAGCCATCAAATAGATGGCGGCAAGAGAAACAAAAAATTGCTTAGTATCATCTGTATTGAATTTGTTTTTTTTTACCAAAATAGGTGTCAATGAGTGCTTTTGTAGTATTTAAAAATTTACAAAGTAGAAAGACAGAAATTTATTGTGGCAATTGAAAATCAAAGAGATGATATAATCAATTCTATTCAGAGTATTTATAGCTCTCTGTTATCTTAAGTAGGCTATTCTGGTCAAGTTCTAGTCGCTTTTAAAGAGCACGCATTAAACGAAAACCCCAGTTATTGTAGCTGCCACTGGCAAAGGAAATGTTCCTGGCGCTACTGGTAAGCCAGTTCTCTTTGTTATACCAGCTGCCACCACAGAGGACGTACTTGCTACCATTTTTCGAGCTTGTCCATTCCCAAACATTGCCATGCATATCGTAAAGCCCCCATGGATTGGCAGGATACTTTCCTGGTGTTGGCATGGTTTGGGTTGTATCAACGACCATCATTCGAGAGTCAGATTGATCTCCATACCAAAAGTTGGTTATTGTACCAGCACGGCAAGCATACTCCCATTGTTCTGCTGTAGGTAGAGAACATTGCCAGCCTGTTTGTTGGTTTAACCACTCAATATAAGCTTGTACCTGATAATAATCCACATGAATGACAGGTCGACTTTCTCTTCCCCAACCTTCATCATAAGGTAGTTTTATTTCATTTTTGAGACAATAGATATCAAACATTTCAAAAGTGACCGGTGTGCTTAGCATTTCAAATGCCGCTATTTTATCACCATCAAGTTGACCAGAGGGAATAGAGGCCCAATGTGTCTCATTGAGTTTTACTTGTTTCAGTAATGTGTCTTGTTGGGTTTTAAAATCAGTTAAACATACTTTTTCTTCTACGGGGATATTTTGATCGTTGCACCGTTGAGCCAAATCTTTATTTTCAATATTTAATTGTAATACTTGTAATTTAAGCCTGCTAATAGTTTCAAGGACGCAACTATTACAGAGTTTTAGATCCTGGTTATAGTTTTCCAGACTTGTCACTTTTTCAGAACAATCTTTACAAAGATAAGTTTTTGAAAACATAAATTCTATTTAAATCCTCTGTGCTAGCAAGAAATCGTATATCTATAAAAAAGCTTTATTTATGATAAAACAGATTTTAGTGGAGGTGAATTTTTTAGTTTCTTATACTCAATTTCAGCTAAAAATAATTCAGCTGTTGCCAGGGCATCGCTTAAGGCATTATGAGCCTTATATCTCGGTAACTTATGACTCTCTCTCAGATTAAAGAGACGTAAGTCATTCGGTGAGTACAATGAGGTTCGTTGATCTAATCGTTTTCGAGCAATCATTAAAGTATCTATGATTGGAAAGATAGGAGCCATTCCATAAAGCTTTTTACAGGTATATTGTAAAAAGTTTTTTTCAATGGGAGAAAAATGAACTAAAACTGCTTTTCCTGCCATGGCATATAATAATTGTTCAATGACATCTTCAACTTTTTCCCCCTGAGACTTGGTGTCATCTGTAATTTGATGAATAATCACACCTTCCTCTTTTAATTCGCCTTCAGTGCAAATGACCTGATGGTAAGCGGATGAAAGCATTATCTCAAATGACTCAATGGATATGTGGCCGACACTGAGTATTTGATCGGTTTTGGCACTCAGCCCTGTTGTTTCAAAATCCATTGCCAAAATGGGGGCCTTGTTCAAGGGGATTTTGGGATCTGGAAAAGGCACAGATAAAAAATCTTTCAAAGGCCCAGGAGGGGCTTTAGCCAGTAGGCGTTTTCTTTTAGCTTCATATCCAAACCAATAATTAAGCATTTTTTAACCTATTTTATAACGCATTTCCAGGTAACTTTGTAACGTTTGGATAACCTTAAAGGTATCTTTCAAGTGGCTTCTTTCAAGTTTTGATATTTCAACTGGTGCCATATAATTATCAACTTCAACACCAATATTGATTTGATCAGCCTGATGTTTCATTCTCAAATCGCTAATAAATTCAAGAGAATCTATGAGATCATCAGCACCTTCGTTACTTAAAGCACGAGTGCCTCTTACACGCTTTAAACGTTCAATGGTATTGATTTCACTGATGCCTTCTGAAAGAGCATAAATGCGAGCTAAATCTACAATAGGAGCTAGTCCATTGTGTTTTAAGTCCAGAGTATCATTATGTTTACCATCATGGATGAGTACAAAATCACGGAAGAAACCAAGAGGTGGTTTTAACTTGGTGGCGTTGTAAGTCAAATGGGCCAGAAATAAATCATTTTTAGGTGATAGTTTTAACATTTTCTTTCTGACGCCAGTTAGTAATTGTTCTTCACCATAGAGACTTCGTAAATCAAAGAAAATACTGGAATACATTAAGGCTTTTGGAGAAGGTGTTTTAATCCAGTTGGAAAAATATTCTGTCCACTTACGGACAGGCTGACGCCATTTAGGGTTGGTTGCCATGACATTACCTGGGCAATAAACATAGCCGCACTGATTTAAACCGTCACAGACGAATTTTGCCAGAGCAGCAAACCATTGGTCATCTTCTGGTTTCATTTGATCAGAAATAATTAATGCATTATCTTGGTCAGAGTGACTGCTTTGTTCTCGACGTGCATGAGAACCTGCTGCAACCCATGTATAGGGGACGGGGGCAGGGCCCAGTTTTTCTTCAGCCAGTTCAAGTAAACGTCGGGTTGCTGCGGTGCTAATTGCCGTAATTATTTTACCAATATGTTCAGCTGTGGCTCCCATTTGAACAGATTGAAGTTGCAACTGAGGAACAACCTGGCAATGTTCTTGAATCTCCTTGATGGATTCTGCTTTGCGAATGGCATTGGTGACATAAACTGAATTGCGACCTTCACGACGAAGAAAGTCTGTAACGCTGATAATTCCGCTGAGCTTCTGCTCATCAATAATTGGCAAATGCCTGATTTGATTGCGGGTCATTGTCATCATGACTTCAAATGCATTGCTGGTCGCTGGAGCAGATACAATATTGCTTGTCATAATTTGTTCAACTGATGCTGAGGTTGACATATCTTTAGCGATACAACGACGGGTAATGTCTTTATCTGTTAAAATGCCGACCACATTTTTTTTATCTAAAATAATCAGTGCTGAGACATTATTTTCTGACATGATGATGGCAGCTTCACGAATATTAATTGATTGTTCAGCTGTAATAACAGGATAGTGCATAATATCTGAAATGGGTGTTTTCATTAAAGAAGGAGTGAGAGTATTCGTATCCTCCATATTGTACACTTTCTGCTTGAGACGTTGGTTTGATGCTTTTTGCAGAAAAGATAATTGTTCTGGAAATTCTCGTAATATATTACATATTGCCTGACATTCTATCGTGTATACCAGTGTGTCTTCTTCAACTTTTATTGTGAACTTGACATCTTTTTCCAAATGACAATAAGCAGTACAGATATCTCCCTCACCTAATTTACCTAATAATTTATTGTCCTCAGAAAATAAGGAAACGGCACCTTTGCGTATTAAATATAATCTGTCGGAGGTGGTAGTATCATCGATAAAAGCAGTATCTCGACGAATATATCGAATGGTCGTACTTTTTATCAATCGTTCAATAATGCTTTGAGGCAAAGTATCAAAAGGGTGGATGTTGATTAAAAAATCAGAAATTTCCTGTAGTTCTATTTCCATGAGTTAGTGCTCTCTGCTATAAAACTCACTGAAATAATAAGCTTTGTTCACTAGACCGATCAAGCGTATTTTTAATTCAGGTGATTGTCTTAAAAGGGATGATGCTGATGTTTCTGAGTGCCAAAATTGTTTGTTTTTATCCGCTTCCATTTGATAACGAGTCTCTTTATTGTCTTTGTCTACAAAAGATAAACTAATTTCTTCAAGTGGATGATTTGTTTCAATCTGAGTAAGATTGTTTTTGTCGGATAAGGTAAGTGTAAGTTGTTTATTTTTGAGTATACAAGAACTTCTTAAAAGATTGCATTGACCCTCAAGAGAGAGTTCAAATAAATTTCTGTTGTTCGCTTTTTCCTGCGCATAATAATCTGCTGCAATATAACCACCGACAACTAAGAATGGTGCAATGAAAATAGCGACTTTAGTATGTCTGTTCATATTTCTCCTTTAGCTAAAAATGACTCAGTTAAATCAACTGAGTCATTTTTCAAATCGCTAAAAAATGATTAGTGACCTGTTGCAGCCTCTGGTGAACCAGAAGGGATACGAATATCTTCGATCATTTTCTGGATCTTTTCTGGAGGACGTTCATTAATTATTCTGGAGACAGCAAAGGCAACTCCAAAGTTAATGATAGCACCTACCGCACCAAATGCTTTAGGATCAATACCAAAGAACCAGTTACGTGCCATATCACCAAGGAAAGCAGTGCCTTTAATAAACATAATTCCTTCGTGTTGGAAAATGTATAATAAAGTAAAGCCAATACCTGCTAACATACCAGCTACAGCTGCTTTACTACCAATAGACTTAGCAAAAATACCCATCATTAATGCGGGGAATATCGATGACGCCGCCAGTCCAAAGGCGAGGGCCACCGTCCCTGCGGCAAATCCAGGCGGATTTAAACCGAGATATCCAGCGATTAAAATTGATACGGTCATGGCGACCCGGCTTGCCCTTAACTCCGTCCTTTCAGTTATATCTGGCCTGAATACCCCTTTTAGTAAGTCATGAGAGATAGAGGATGCAATGGCTAATAATAATCCTGCTGCGGTTGATAATGCTGCAGCGAGTCCACCAGCGGCCACTAAGGCGATCACCCAGTTAGGTAAATTAGCAATTTCAGGGTTAGCCAGTACCATGATGTCACGGTCTACTTTGACCATTTCATTTTTTTCTTTATCTGCTACATAAGTAATTTTACCATCATCATTTTTATCTTCAAATTTTAATAAACCAGTGGTTTCCCAGTTTTTAAACCATTGAGGACGTTGCTCATATTCCAGTGATTCGCTAGCAGAAGGTTGAATTGTATTCATCAGGTTTAAACGAGCCATTGCGCCAACAGCAGGTGCAACAGTGTAAAGAGCGGCAATGAAAATCAAAGCCCAACCAGCTGAAGTACGTGCGCCTTTAACTGAAGGGACAGTAAAGAAACGCATAATTACGTGAGGTAGACCCGCAGTACCAATCATCAAAGACAGGGTATACATAAACATGTTTAAAGTGCTGCCTAACTTGGCTGTGGTGTATTCTTTAAAGCCAAGGTCGGTGACCACTAAATCCAGCTTATCTAACAAATACATTCCGCTACCATCTGCTAAAGTGCTACCCAGTCCAAGTTGTGGAATAGGATTGCCAGTTAGATGTAGTGAGATAAAAACTGCAGGAACAGTGTAAGCAAAAATCAAGACACAGTATTGAGCAATCTGTGTATAGGTAATACCTTTCATTCCACCGAGTACTGCATAAACCCAAACGACAAACATGCCAATGCCAAGACCTAAGCCATAGTCAACTTCTAAAAATCTAGAGAATGCAACGCCGACTCCTTTCATTTGACCAATAACATACGTTAGAGAAGCAATGATTAAACATACTACAGCAACAACGCGAGCAATATTTGAGTAGTAACGATCACCGATAAATTCCGGCACCGTAAACTTACCGTATTTTCTTAGATAGGGAGCAAGTAACATGGCAAGTAGAACGTAACCACCTGTCCACCCCATAAGGAAGACAGAGCCACCATAACCTAGAAAGGCAATTAAACCGGCCATGGAAATAAATGATGCAGCACTCATCCAGTCTGCACCAATTGCCATACCGTTTAGAATAGGGTGTACACCACCACCAGCAACATAAAACTCACTGGTTGAGCCTGCTCTTGCCCACCAGGCAATCGCAAAGTAAAGGCCAAAGGTTCCGAAGACGGCAATATAGGTATATAGCTTTAACTCATCCATTGTCTATTTCTCCTCGTCTTCTTGAACACCATGTTCTTTGTCCAATTTATTCATGCGATATGAATAAAAGAAAACAAGAACAACGAAGGTATAAATTGAGCCCTGTTGTGCAAACCAGAAACCTAATTTATATCCACCTAAATGAAAATTGTTTAGCGGTTCGACTAAAATGATGCCAAAAAGAAATGAAACGACAAACCAGATACTGAGGCAAAGAGCCATCAAGCGCAGATTTGCCTTCCAGTACGATTGGTGTTTATCCATAACGTTCTCCTTAAGAAGAAATTAATTAATAGAAGTGAAAATGAGTCTAAACAATTCAGCTGATTTATGTAAAAAGTCCGTTATGTTTGTCGATAAATTGCTTCTTGCTCACTGTTTAACATGAGCTCACTGAGTTATTTAGGACGAGTAATACTGGCAATTTAGAGTCATTTTTAGAATTGATTATCTAAATATTAATTATTTAGATAATCAATACATATTAAGAAAAACATTAAAAAACCAAGGGTTTAGCATAAAAAAAATACAGGTCTTTTACAAGTCTTATCGCAATAATAGCTAGTATTTAATTAATTAATACTCATTATCAATAATATTAATTATTACAATATTGTTAAATCCTCTATAATTTTTAGGGTTTATCATCGGGGATAGACCATAGGTAAGACTCAGCGTTATCCACTTACATGTATCTGAGAGTGAAAAATGACAAAAAAAATAAATAGATTACTGGTTGCAAATCGTGGGGAAATTGCGATACGAATTTTGCGAGCAGCGTCAGAGCTTAAAATAAATACAGTTTCGATTTATACCAATGTTGATCGTTTTTCACCTCATCGCTATAAAGCGGATGAAGCCTACCAAATAGGCGAAGATGATGAGCCACTAAAGCCTTATCTTGATATTGAAGCAATTATTCAAGTGGCTAAGCAACATAAGATTGATGCAATCCATCCCGGTTATGGCTTTCTTTCTGAAAATGTCCAGTTTGCTAAACGCTGCCGTGAAGAATCCATTATCTTTATTGGCCCATCACCTGAGAGCATGGAACAGCTAGGTGATAAGGTGATGGCCAAAACCAATGCGGTGGAGGCTGGCCTTCCTGTCATTAAAGACAGTGAGCGTGAGTTAAATTCGTATGAGATTGCTTTAGAAGAAGCAGAACGCATTGGTTATCCTCTTATGCTTAAAGCCGCTTCAGGTGGTGGTGGACGTGGTATGCGTGTCATTCGTCATGCTGATGAATTAGAGCGTGCCTTTAATGATGCTAAAAACGAAGCAGCGAAAGCCTTTGGTGATGATACGGTCTTCCTTGAAAAGTATATTGATTCACCTAAGCATATTGAAGTACAAATTATTGGTGATCAGTCGGGTAATTTAGTACACCTTTTTGAACGAGACTGTTCTGTACAACGCCGTTTTCAAAAGGTAATTGAAGTCGCTCCCAGTGTGACTCTGAGTGAAGAAACACGTCATAAGTTGTATGAATACGCCAAAAATATATGTAAGAAGGTTGGTTATTACAACGCAGGTACGGTTGAATTTCTGGTTGATAAAGAAGGCGAAATTTATTTTATTGAAGTAAATCCACGAGTTCAGGTAGAACATACCATTACCGAAGAAGTGACGGGCATCGACATTGTTCGTACTCAGATTTTTATTGCAGCAGGTCATCTATTAACTGATCCTGAAATCAATATCCCATCACAAGAATCTGTACACTGTAATGGTTATGCTATTCAGTGCCGAATTACCACAGAAGACCCTCAGCATGATTTTATGCCAGATTATGGAACCATTATTGCGTTTCGAAGTGCAGGTGGTTTTGGTATCCGTCTGGATGTGGGTGCAGCCTATCCAGGGGCTAAAATCTCTCCATTTTTTGATTCTATGCTGGTTAAAGTCTCATCCTGGGGTAGAACCCTTGATGGTGCTGTACAACGCATTAGCCGAGCTTTAAGAGAGTTTCGTATTCGCGGTGTTAAAACAAATATTGCTTTCTTGGAAAATGTACTGGACCATCCTACCTTTTCTTCAGGTAATGCCAGTGTTACCTTCCTGGAAACACACCCAGAATTATTTAAAACTACTCGCAGTTTTGACAGTGGTACAAAAACACTGAATTACCTTGCAGATGTCATTGTTAATGGTAATCCAGATGTCAAAAAAATAGAGCCTGATAAACACTTTAGAACACCTATTATTCCAAAATTTGATAAAACGGCTGATTATCCTAAGGGAACAAAAAATCTCCTTGATGAAATGGGGGCCGATAAGTTTGTTCAGTGGATTAAAGAACAAAATAACATTCTTTATACTGATACAACTATGCGTGATGCACATCAATCATTACTGGCAACACGAGTAAGAACTATTGATATGCTGAAAGTGGCTGAAGGTCTTGCTAAAAATCACCCACAATTATTTTCCTTAGAAGTTTGGGGTGGTGCTACTTTTGATGTGTCAATGCGTTTCTTGCATGAATGTCCATGGGAACGTTTACAAGAGCTACGCAAAGCTGTCCCAAATATTTTATTACAAATGTTGTTCCGGGGTTCAAATGCCGTAGGTTATAAGGCTTACCCTGATAACCTGGTTGAGAAGTTTATCGAAAAGTCCTGGGAAAATGGTATTGATGTCTTTCGTATCTTTGACTCACTTAACTGGGTTGAGGGTATGCGTAAATCCATTCAGTTTGTACGCAACCATACGGGAGGTATTGCTGAAGCCAGTATTTGTTATACCGGTGATTTACTCAATCAACAAGCAGGTTATAAGTATAATCTACAATACTATACGGATCTGGCCAAACGACTTGAAGATGCAGGTGCACATACGCTTGCTGTAAAAGATATGGCCGGTGTGCTAAAACCTTATGCCGCTGAAATTCTGATTCCTTCATTAAAGGAAGCGGTTGATTTACCAATTCATTTACATTGCCATGATACTTCATCAATTCAAGCAACGACTTTGTTAAAAGCTATTGAAGCTGATGTTGATATTGTCGATACAGCACTGAGTTCAATGTCAGGTATGACTTCGCAAGTTAATTTGAATTCAATGATTGCAATTATGGAAGGTCAGAAACGCGAGCAAAAGTTTAACCTGCCTTCATTGAATCAATATGCAAATTATTGGGAAGATGTACGTGAAGTGTATTATCCTTTTGAGTCTGGTCTAAAGTCTGGAACTGCAGAAGTTTATGAACATGAAATACCTGGCGGTCAATATTCAAATCTTCGACCTCAGGCAATTGCCTTAGGACTTGAACATAAATTTGAACAAATCAAGAAAAATTATGCCGTTGTAAATGATATGTTTGGTGATATTGTCAAAGTCACACCTTCTTCTAAAGTGGTAGGTGATATGGCATTATTTATGACATCAAATAATCTTACCGAAGAAGATGTGATGGAGCAGGGCGCCTCATTGGCTTTTCCTGATTCAGTCATTGATTTGTTTAAGGGGAATTTAGGACAGGTTGAAGGTGGCTTTCCTGAAAAGTTAAGCAAACTGATCTTAAAAGATGATGAACCGTTTTCAAAACGTCCAAATGAATATCTTGATCCTATCGACTTTGATAAAGAGTTTGTTTTGTTTCAAGAAGAGTTTGGTGAAGAACGAAACTTTTTAGATTTTCTTTCCTACAAAATGTATCCCGATGTCTTTCAAAATTTTCATGAGCACATGAAAACCTACGGTAAGGTCAGAAACTTACCATCTCTTGCTTTTTTCTATGGCATGAAACAAAACGAAGAAGTTCAGGTTAACATTGGTCAGGGTAAAACTATTATTATTCGATTGATATATCAATCTGAGCCTGATGAAAATGGTTTATGTAATGTCACTTTTGATCTTAATGGACAAACTCGTAGTGTTCAAATTCGTGATCATTCAGCAAAAGCGACAGTGAAGGTCAATCAAAAAGCAACGGAAGAAGAACATATCGCTGCGCCATTACAAGGTAAACTTTCTGTGGTATTGGTTAAAGAGGGACAAAAAGTTAGTCAGAATGATCCTCTTTTTGTGATTGAAGCCATGAAAATGGAAACCACTATTACAGCGACTTTTGATTGTACGATCAAAAAGATCTATTTGCAGGCAGGTGAATTAGTTGAACAAGGTGACTTGGTGGTTGAATACACCTAAAGTTCAACTTATTTTCACTGACTGTAATTAAACTAAAATAGATTTAATTTGTATTGGTATTAATTTCTCGCTGATAATTGAGGCGTTTTGCAGCATCAAGAGTTAACATTTGCATAAAGGCTTTAACTTCTGCATCGCTGCCTACAGGCGCTCCTGCTCCTGATTGTCCAGAACCACCAAAGACTGTTGTGGGTACTTTGCGTTGTGCAAACGCTTGTGCCCATAGCCTCTGGATTTGAATTTCAGCTTCAAGTTTTTGTGCCAAAGCATTATCTGCTTCTAAAATAACTTGCTTTTGATAAGCCTCTGCTTCTGCCAAAGTTCTTATTGTATTGGCTTCAATCTTAGCTTTTTCAAAATTAATTTCTGCTGTGTCTTTTGAAATTGCCGCTTGAGCCTTCAACTTATTGGCATTGGTGATGGCCAGTTGCTTATCGGTTTCAGCTTCTGTGGTTTTTTGAATTTGTTCAACTTTTGCTTTTGCCTGGCGCTGAGCGACTTCACGTTCACCTCGTGCGATGGCTAAAAGACGTTGTTCTTCTTCCTGTACTCTTTGTTCTCTGGCAATGGCTCTATCAGCAGATGCTTTTTGTTTCAGCTGCATGCGTTCAACAAACTTTTTATTGGGACGCATTTCAGTAACCAGTGCGGTGACAACGGTAATACCAAAATCAGTGAATCGTTGTTTTTTACGTCTGGGTAAACCATTTTCGTCTAATAATTTTTGTACGACAAAAATTGTTTTTGAACCTTCACCATATTGTTCTTGATCAGTACCCAATGAAGCATTAGCAGAAGCTCGAGCTTGTTTTGATGCTCTGGTTTCAATTTCATTTCGTTTCACTAAATAGATACCCTGACTCATTTGATTTTCAAATTCAGAGTTGAACTCTGTTCTAGAACCTGAATAGTAATCTTCAGCTGTCATTAAGGAGGCGTTAGCCTGTAATGTTTCTTTGAACGCTGGCATTAGAGCGGTACGTAATAAGTTTTCTGGTGAGCGATATTCATGGGCTAATTGTAAAAAAGACTCTTCATCAGAAGGAATGGAAAAACGTACTGTGGCTTCTGCATATGCATCGACCTGATCCAGAAACATAATATTCAGTGGTGGGAGATTTGCAGAAGCATTATTAGTATCACTTTCAGCATTAACATCATCTCCAGTACTAGAAATACTTTTAAACTGAGTTGTTTGCGATTGTTGACTGGCTTGTACTGTCATGGCACGTTTCCATGAATTGTAACGTCCTAGAGGATAAAACTTATAACCAACATCTGTAACAACCTCTTCAGAGCCAAGTACAGTACGTACATGATATATATAACCAGGCTCAGCATAAAATATTGATTTAGAGACAAATAGGGCGAATGAAGCAATGAGGATAATCCCCACGAATGTTTTGAAAATTGTGCCTCCTTTCGGTTTAATGTTATTCATTATTTCTGTCATTTTATTTTCCTTAATATTTAGGTTAATTATTTTTTAATGCAAGTTAAATTTTGATTTATCGTATAAATGGGTTGCTAAGTTCTTCATCCTTTAGACTGCCACCAGGACCGTGACCAGGAACAAATTGATAATCATCAGGTAAAGTAAATAGTTTGTTTTTGATAGAAGCAATTAAGTCTTCATGGCTGCCTCTTGGAAAATCAGTACGACCAATGGATTGCTTAAATAAGACATCTCCCACCCACACTGTTTTTGAAGCATGATGGACGATAACAATATGTCCAGGTGTATGCCCTGGAGTATGTAAAATTTCAAATGTTTCTTTACCCAGAGTTAGTATGTCACCCTCATTAAGCCATTGATTGGGAGTAAAATTATTTACCATTGGAAAATTAAACATCTCGCACTGCTGTTGCAATATATCCAGCCAGAAAAAATCATCTTCATGAGGACCAATAATTTGAGCGCCGCTGGTTGTTGCCAACTCATCGGTACCACCAACGTGATCAAGATGGCCGTGAGTCAGCCAAATTTGTTTCAAACTCAGTTGATTCTTTTTTAATTCATCGAGTAAAACCGAAACATCACCACCTGGATCAATAAGAGCAGCTTCTTTAGTCTGGTCACACCAGACTAAAGAACAATTTTGTTGGTAATCGGTCACAGGGATAATTTGGTATCTCAACATGTTTATTTCTTTTGTCTATTGTAATACGTATGTACTGAATTTGAAGTGGCATCATTATAGTGCTTTTTCTAGGAGGTCACCAGATAATTAGAAATTTCTTAATTTATGCACTGACTGGTTTAGAGTTGAGATTTATCAATGAAAATGGTTGTTGATTCGCCATAGTTTGTTTAGAATAGAACAAATTAATGGATGTTAGAATAAGTATTAAAAACATTAATGGTAAGTATTAATAAACTGTGTAGATGCATTTTTTGATAAGTCATTGTAGGAATCCTAATGAGTGAAAATATAAATGAACCGTCAGTGCGAGCGGAACTAAGGGCAACGTCTCGGATAACCGATGTTGAAACTGATGAAGTCCGAGAATTGGTTTTATATATCGATGAACCTTCTTTTCGATTTCGTGAAGGGCAGACTATTGGTGTTGTAGTTCCAGGCAAAGATGAATTTGGAAGTACCGGTCATACGCGTAAATATTCCATTGTTAAGGGCAATCAAAATCCAACTGAAGATGGTATTGAACTGACCATTTTAGTTCGACGCTGTTTCTATATTGATGAATTCAATGGTGAACAATACCCTGGAAGAGCATCTAATTATTTATGTGATGCGAAAGTTGGCGATACTATTACAATTACAGGGCCATATCGCAGTGCATTTGCTATTCCTGCTGATAAAAAATCCAATATACTTATGGTTGGAACAGGTACTGGTATTGCCCCGTTTCGTGCTTTCATCGGGCAGATATATAAAGAGCAAGGTAATTGGGAAGGTCAGGTCAGATTGTTTTACGGAGCTAAAACTGGTCTGGATCTGCTCTATATGAATGAGCAACATGATGATTTTGTGAATTACTATCAGGAAGAAACCTTTCAGGCATTTAATGCATTGACCAGAAGACCATTATCTGGTGATGAAAAGGCCTTAGAGCATTCTTTAGAAGATAATATTAAAGAGGCATGGGATTTAGTCAATCAACCAAATACTTATGTTTTTGTTTCTGGGTTGGATAAAATTGCACCTTCTTTAGATATGGTCATGGAACAGGCGGCAGGTTCAGAAGAAGCCTGGAACAGCTTGAAACAAAAAATGAAAACTGAAGGCCGTTGGTCAACTTTACTTTATAGCTAAGTTCAAAGGCCTATTTAGGTAAGAGTTAGCCCACGAGTTTAAAAATGAAATTAAAGTTGTCTAACGCTTTTGAGACTTAACTCTGTTAGTTGCTTGAGCCTGTAATGGATTATCAGGCCTGTAATGATTTTGTATTTACCTATAATCTCTTTCTTTCATCTGTGTAGTTTGTTTGCCAAACAATTATGAGTTCATGAGTCACCTACACAGGGTATGATGCAGGTGAGAGCTTGTGTGAAAACAATTGCTGTGGTCTTTAAGGATTGAATAGTTTATGGGAGCTCATAATAAGAAACTAAAATATAAGTTTTTATCATATCATCGAAAGGGTGAATGTTGTTAAAATTATTCACTATTTGGTTTTTCAGACACCAGATTGATGAGTGAAATAATACCATCCATATCATAACGTTCAAGAAGATTCTCAAGTTCATCTGTCAAGCACTTTGTATCAGGTCCTAGGTCTTTTAACTCTGTAATTAAGCTCTCTATTTCCGTTAGGGCATTAATCCTGGCTGCAGATAGGATGCGTTTGCGCAAGCTGTCAGGAAGTTCAATATTATCAGGTGTATTGACACACGATACGGTCCCTTCTATCATCTCGGTGACAGGTTCGTGCTCGAACTCAACATTTAAGTGATTGACCATGCATTCGCAAACCTTGTCAAATAAGAAAGGTTTGCCGATAAAATCGTCAAAGCCTGCATCCAGATAATAGGAACGATGGCGTAGCAGACCAGACGCTGTGATTGCAACACAGACTATAGGTTCGTCGGGCCAGCGTTCACGCAACTGCCGCGTTGCAGTGAGTCCGTCCATCACGGGCATGCGCACATCCATGAAGACAATGTCAGGAATCTGTTCAGCGATGCACTGTAAAGCCTTACTCCCATTTTCCGCTTTGTTTACTTCAACTCCAGCTCGTTCCAGGAGTCCGCTGAGTACTTCGCAGTTATCCTCAACATCATCGACGACCAGGGCACGAACACGGTGAGGCTCAGCCAATCGGCACAATTGGCTAGTATGTCCACGCTTCGATATCAAGTCACCATCGGCAGGTGACAATTCTAGCTCAAAGCGGAAACAGCTTCCCTTGCCAGGGGTCGACTCCAGGCTCAAAAAGCCACCCATAAGTTCGATATGACGCTTGGTGATTGCTAGTCCCAGGCCAGTCCCACCTTTCACCTCACCTTCTTCGGCCTGCTGGAAGGGTTCAAAAATACGTTCTTGTGCATCCTGATTAACTCCTGGACCAGTATCCAATACGCTGAATGTGTAGCAGTTACCACTCTGTTTTACAGAGAGATAAACCTGACCCTGATCGGTAAATTTAACCGAATTGCCCAACAGATTGATCAGTATCTGCCGTAGCTTTCGGTCATCAGCATGGACTGCAGGCTCACCAATTCGTAAGTTCGTCTGCCAAGACAGCCCTTTCTGTTCACAGCGTATAGCAAACATTTCGGAAACGTCCTCCACCAGGTCATCAAGATCAAAATCTCTGATATTCAGTTCCATTGCTCCTGCCTCGATCTTGGACAGATCAAGCACATCGTCAATGAGACTGATCAAGTGGTTGCCTGCCGAGTGGATTGCCTTTAGCGGGCGGCGGTAATTTTCAGGTAATGCCGGATCATTTTCGATCAGCTGGGTGTATCCTAGTACCGCATTCATCGGGGTGCGGATTTCATGAGAGATGTTTGCCAGAAACTGTGATTTTGCGTGACTTGCGCTCTCAGCCTGCTCCTTAGCGATCCGTAATGACTGCTCTGCGGACTTACGTTCAGTAATGTCACGAACAATGCCAACAAAGACCTGCGGTCCATCAGGGCGGGCCTCGCCAACGGACAGCTCCATCGGAAAGTTCGTGCCATCCTTGCGTCTGCCCTCTACCTCACGGCCAATACCGATAATGCGTTTGTTTCCTGTAGTGCGGTAACGATGCAGATATTCATCGTGTTCCTCTCGATATGGAGACGGCATCAGCATCTTGACGTTCTGCCCAATAACTTCTTCAGAACGGTATCCGAACAATTGTTCACAGGCTGGATTGTATTCTTGTACTGTGCCCTTGGCATCGATGATCATGACCCCATCAACTACAGTGTCCACCAGTACTCTCAAGCGATGTTCACGATCCTCCAGTGAGCGCGAAGATGCCCGATAACGCAACACCAGATAGGCAGTCACCCACAGCACGGCTGCTTCAAGACTGATATTTAGCAACAAGGCTGTCGTATCGATGCGCTGGATCGAATAGTGGTAGCCCACTATGATTAGCAGTGTACCGACTGCAGCCAGCACAATTGGCGCACGCTGCCAGGGCAACCAGTAACTGACAGAAATAAGAACTACATAGGGTATGCCATGAATGACTCCTGCTGGCAGGTTGAGATCCAAAAAAAGCATAATCAGCAAGGCTACTGCGATCAGCAGTAACATTAAAACCTTGTGCATCTTATCCATCTGTAACCTCTAAATTCATTCAATTATCAATGCTGAAACTGCTAGCGGAACCAGGGAATATATAACCACTTCGTTAAACCAACCATACTCCAGCGTGATACAGAATTTAATGAAAAATAACAGTGATTGACAACAACTGCTTCACTCGGTGACTTCTGTTTGCTAAGCTATCCTTGTCAAATAGCAGCTTTACTATACCAGAAAAAAGGAGACCAATACCATGCTAGACGGTACAAAATCGACCCAGGCAAAACTCCTGATCGTGGATGACAAAGCTGCCAACCTCGACCTGTTACGGGAAATGCTAACACCGCTTGATCACCAGATCTTTTTTGCCACCAGCGGGGAAAAAGCTTTGGAGATCGCATCTTCAGTTCAGCCAGACCTGGTACTGTTGGACGTGATGATGCCTGAGATGGATGGTTTTGAGACGTGCCGCAGATTCAAACAGCAAGAGGCACTGAGGGAAATTCCGATCATTTTCGTTACTGCCAGGACTGATGTCGAGGATCTGGCACGGGGATTCAATGCTGGAGCTGTTGATTACATCACCAAACCGGTCAAACAGCTCGAGGTGCACGCGCGCGTTGTGACACACCTGCGGATTCAGAGTCTCATCGCCGAGCAACGTGAGCACCTTGCGGCGTTGGAGCAGGCCCGCGGTGAATTGGAGTCACTTAATGACACCAAGGATAAATTTCTCTCGAATCTTGGCCGGGAAGTCAGCACCTCTCTGGCTCAGCTTGCAGACACTAGCGCCTCCATCAGGGAATCAGCGAAGACACCGTGCACATCTGAAAATGGTATTGACCAGCATCTGGCAGATGTAAACAGCTCTGCCCAGCATGTGTTACACCTACTAGGGGCGATACTCGAATGGCCACGTCTACAAACTGGCCAGAAACTGGACCTGCTCTCGACCCAGATCAGTGACCAGGAACTTGGAAATTTACTCTCCAGCCTGAATGATCTGCGTTTTCTTTCACTGGCTGAGACCCGGGTCGGTGATGCGGGTCTGATCCATTTGAAATCCCTGACCAAGCTGCAGGAACTGCATCTGGATCATACAGATATTACCGATGAGGGCCTGGAGTTGCTGGCTACTCTCCCTCATCTGGAAATCCTGGATCTCAAAGGTACTCGCATCACTGATGATGGACTTATTACAATAGGTCGCCTGACCCAACTGAAAAGCCTCTATCTTACACGTACAGGAATCACTGATGCTGGCCTGGAACACTTACTCAGTTTAAATAATCTCGAAACGCTCATTCTCTGGGATACAGCTGTAGGTGATACTGGCCTGGAACACCTCAAATCACTAACGCAACTCAAAGAGATCATACTCTGGAATACTCATATTACCCAGGAAGGTGCACAAGCACTGCAAGACTATCTACCTGAATGTGATGTCAGCACGAGCATGTTTTAGGAATATTCTTTAAGCAGAAAACCAAACAGAACCATTAAATTTCTTATGGGTATTGTGTGTAGAGATATCACATACTATTTATCCGTAAGATAAGGCATCAAAAGAGACAAATGTTCTTATACTTCCAATATTCCTCTCAGAATTGAGGAACACCCTCATCAAGTTCTTTCAGATTTTTTATAATCTATTTTTCGGTACATCTATTGAGAAATCTAGTACTGAAATATTGAGACCATTTTCCAGGAATGGATTTTAAAATGGGCAAAGATTATTCTTTTGCTGATTCTTTGTTTAAAAAAATGCTTTGAATTAGTTTATTTGTAGTGACTATTTGAATATAGTTGACTAAAATAGTAAGGTATTTACTATTTTTTAACAGGTTAACTATGAATACTGCGACTTACACCAATGAATTAATTAAAGAAACGAGTCCTTATTTACAACAACATGCACATAATCCCGTTGAATGGTTTCCATGGAATGAAGAAAGCTTAGCACTCGCTAAAAAGGAAAATAAACCTATTCTTTTATCTATTGGTTATTCTGCCTGTCATTGGTGTCATGTTATGGCTCATGAATCTTTTGAGAATGAAAATATTGCTCGAGTGATGAATGAGCATTTCATTAATATTAAAGTTGATAGGGAAGAACGACCTGATTTGGATAAAATTTATCAAGCTGCTCATCAATTGATAACCAATAAACCAGGAGGTTGGCCACTAACGATGTTTCTATCATCTGAAGACCAGTTACCTTTTTATGCAGGAACATACTTTCCTTCAGAAGCACGTTATCAAATGCGTGCATTCCCTGATTTATTACAACAATTAGCCAACTTTTATCATGCTAGTCAGAATAAGATCGACATCAGCAAAGCCAATGTGAAACAAGCACTGGATGATTATGCAAAGCATAAAATGAGTTCACTGGATGATATTTCAACTGAACCATTTAATCTAATTCGGGCTGAATTGGAACAATGTTATGATAGTGTTCATGGAGGTTTTGGACAAGCACCAAAATTCCCACATTTTTCTAATATTGATCGACTCATGCATCATTTTTATTTGACTAGTAAGTCTGATGAAAAGGATACATTAGGCTTGGAAATGATATTGCATACTTTGAAAAAAATGATTTCCGGAGGAATTTACGATCATTTGGGTGGTGGGCTATGTCGTTATTCCGTAGATGAACAATGGATGATTCCACATTTTGAAAAAATGCTATATGACAATGGTCCTTTTCTCAGTACCTTGTGCGATGCCTGGCAAATTTTATCTGAAAATAATCAAGTTAAACAGGATTTGTTAATTCAAATTGAAAGCACAGTTCTGCAAACTGCAGATTGGTGTTTACGAGAAATGCAATCACCTGAAGGTGGATTTTATTCCACTCAAGATGCAGACTCTGATGGTCAGGAAGGTAAGTTTTATCTATGGTCAACCGATGAAATCAGACAAGTTCTGGAGGCAGAAGAGCTTTTTCAGGCATTCACAAAATATTATGGTCTGGACAGAGACAGTAATTTTGAAGGCTTATGGAATCTTCACATTTATGATGATATGGCTGATGTTGCGGTCAATCTGAATATTAGTCAAAAGAAACTGGATAAATACCTCAAAACTTCAAAGTTAAAGCTGTTTGAGCATCGTCAAAAACGAGTTAGACCAAGTCAGGATGAAAAAATTCTAACCTCCTGGAATGCTTTGATGATAAAGGGACTGGCAAAGGCTGGAAGGATATTTAAGTCTCAATCTTATACTCAGGCTGCAGAAAAGGGCATTGATTTTATTCATAAAAAATTATGGAAAAATGGACGTTTGATAGCGAATTACAAAGATGATAATGCTCACTTACCAGCTTATCTGGATGATTATGCATTTTTACTTGAAGCACTACTGGAATTATTGCAGAACAGGTGGCGAACATCAGATTTGAATTGGGCCATCGAACTGGCTGAAATTTTGCTTACCCATTTTGAAGATAAAGAAAACGGCGGATTTTATTTTACGTCTCATGATCATGAGCAATTGATCACCCGTAGTATTACCTTTTCAGATGATTCCACTGCTTCAGGTAACGCAATAGCCGCCAGTTCATTGAACAAACTGGGGCATATTCTAGGTAGAACTGATTATATCAAAAGTTGTGAAAATGCTGTCAGAGGTGGGTGGTTGCATCTTGCTAAGGTGCCGATTGGCCATGCCTCTATGATGTTAGCATTAGAACAAATATTTTTCCCACCTAAAATGATCGTGCTCAGAGGTAAACGAAATGCTATTGAACGATGGAAGTTATTTGTACAGGAAAAATTCAGACCAGATATTATCTGCCTCACCATTGATGATACCCAGGCAGATCTTCCTGAAGAATTGATTGATAAAAAAAACATGGGGGATGTTGTAGCTTATGTGTGTTCCAAATTTCAATGCTCATCGCCTATTACTGATTATCAACAGTTTATAGAGCTGATTGAAAACAATAATAAATACGATTGGTCAGTATTTTGATTCAAAGAAATGATTACTTTGGTTACTACCAGTATCCTGTTTTATCATTTACACTGTGTAAACTCCAAAATTACAATCAGTCCATTTGGAGATTTATTGAAAAATTTTAATTTTCCATTGAAAATAGTCATAATTTGTTTAACGATGAAAAGTCCTAAACCAGAGCCTTGTTTGTCAGGATGATCACCTCGTTGAAAGCGCTGAGTCATGAGTTCAAGCTTGTTTTCCTCAATTCCTGGGCCATCATCTTTAATGCTAAGTTGTACTTTATCTTTACTATGTTGAATGACTACTTCAAGTTGTCCATCAGTATCTGAATACCGAATCGCATTATCTATCAGGTTTCTTATTACAGCGTGTAGCAGTGTTTCATCACCTTTAATAAGGCTGGGTTCCTGATCTACTTCAAAAGTCGGGTTAATACCTTTTTCGATTGCAGTTGAAGCTAACTCTCCAAGTTGTGTTCTTACAATGGATACGAGATCAACGAGCTGTAGATTAATACCTTTATTAAGGTTGGCTTCTGTTTTGGAAAGGGTGAGAAGTTGATCGACTAAATGACTTGAACGATCAATTGATTCAATCATCTGTTTTACATAGACTCTATTTTTTTCATTTGCATTGAGCTCAATAACTTGAGCATGAACTTTTAATGCAGCCAATGGTGTTCTGAGTTCATGTGCGGCGTTAGCAGTAAAGCGCTTTTCATTATCCAATGCGTTTTCAATACGACTAAATAGAGAATTAAGTTCGTCAATTAATGGTGATATTTCTTTAGGAATATCATCAAGCTCAATGGCTAATAATGAACGTGGAGTTCGATTGGCAATATTTTGAGTGACACGCTCTAGAGGTAATAATCCTTGCTTAATAGCTATCCAGATAACTATGCCAAGTATTGGCAATAGTAAAATAAAAGTCCATAAATGGTTAGATATTAATAATTCCTGGAGTTCATTACGGACTTCAAGATTTTCACCAACGAGAATTTTTAAACCAATTTTCGGTAGATCAAGACCAAATATTCTCCATGATTGCTCTTGTACCTCAATGTTGAAAAAGCCATTTTTAAATTCAGTTTGAAATGGTATATCACGTGAGCGTAAAAGCACCTCTCCGGATGCTCTTTTGATGATAAAAGCGATTTGAGTTTCGTAATTATGCCCTTTGATATCACTAGTAACATTAAGAGTCATGTAATCATCTTTCATTGTTGTTTCTAGTTCTTTCTTTATGCCTGATAAAACAGAGGACTTAAGCAGAATATCATTTCCTAACTCTTTTATCAGAAGAGCAAAATTTTCTTCAAGTTCTCTTTCTTCTTCGGCTTCATGATAAATAAGGCTGGCAATGATACGGGCATAAGAAGCCAGAGATGCATCATAAACTTCTTCAATTTCGTGTGAGCTGCTGTTGTAGTCAAGTATGGCAAGTATGAGCCAGATAAAAATAAAACTACCAAACACACCAGTGAGTAGTCGTTGCCTTATTGATAAAGGTTTAAGCATCAGTATTAATCTTGGGTACCATGTATCCAAGTCCCCTTAAGGTTTTAATCAGTTCTTTACCGAGTTTTTTGCGTAGATGATGAATATGCACCTCAATTGCATTGCTTTCAACACCTTCTGACCAGCCATAGAGTAATGATTCAATACGCTGTTTACTCACAACTTGTCCGATATGAGTGAGTAGATGTTCCAATATTGCAAATTCAATATGTGATAAATTGACCTGCTGTCCTTGAACTTTAACTGAGTGTTCGGACAAATTTACCTGCAAGTCACCATATGAAAGCAAGGCTTGCGTGAAGCCGCTTTTACGGCGTACGATTGCACGTAATCTTGCTGCTAATTCGTGCAAGTCAAAAGGTTTAAGCATATAGTCATCAGCGCCAAGGTCAAGACCTGCAATTCTCTGCTCGACAGCATCTCTTGCAGTAAGAATAAGTACAGATACAGATTTGTCTGCTGCTCTTATTGTTTTAAGTACATCAAGACCATCTTTTCTGGGCAGACCAAGATCAAGAATCAAAATGTCAATTCCATCATCATTCATTATTGCATGTTCTATTGACAGGCCATCCTGTAGCCAGTCAACACAAAACCCCAGTTTTTGTAGGCCATCACTGATGCCTTGCCCCAGGCTTTTATCATCTTCAGCAAGCAATACTCTCATACTTATTTATATATCCTGATTTATTCCTGTTTGGCAAATTCAGCCATTTGATTATTTTGTTTTGCGAGTGCCTTGTCAACCAACCTTGGTAAAATGGAGTTAATACGCACAAACAGCTTTTCAGGAAAACCAAGGTAAACATCCTTGGCATCCTTTTTAATTGATTTTACAATTTGCTCAGCAACCCATTGAGGTTCATCTATATTCATGCCAACAACTTTGGCCATCTTGTATACTGCTTCGGTATTAAATGGAGTTTTTATAGCTCTTGGCGCTATATAATTGACGGAAACACCTGTACCCTTAACTTCACGACGCAAAGCTTCAGAAAATCCCCTAAGGGCAAATTTGCTTGCTGAATAACTGGCAAAACAGGCAAATGCAATTGAGCCAAAAGTCGAGCCAACATTAACAATTTTTCCTGATCCTCGTTTGATCATAGCAGGTAATAATTGTCTTGTCAGAAGCATGGGTACTATACTATTTAGTCGCATAATACGTTCAGCCATTTCAGCATCTTCTTCCACAAATGATCGAAAACTCATCAAGCCTGCCGCATTAATCAAAACATCAATATGACCGACTTCATTAAAAACTTTTTGTCCAAGAGTATTGAGCACTTTGGAATCCAGAAGATCTGCAATTATTATTCTGGCTTTACCATCATGAAGGTGGATCTGTTCAGCAACACTATTCAGTTCTGATTCATTTCGGCCAACCAGAATGAGTTCACTTCCATAGGATGCAAGTTTGATGGCTATTTCAGAGCCTAAACCCCCAGTTGCACCAGTAATCATAATTTTTTTGTTTTCTAATTTCATAATCAATCTCTTCTAAGTCAAAATTTTCAGGCAACCATAAGGCTTTTATTGAGTTCCAATGGGAGATCTTTAAAAATATTTCCATACAAACGATAGAACTGTTTTGTATAGTGAATAATGGCTTTTTGATCAGTTTCGTTTTCAATACGATTAACCAGTTCAGAATAAAATTCCATGTGTGAAATATCCAGAGAGCCATGACTACTCAAATAGGAAAATGCAGATTCAGGTAAACCAAGATTTTGACACAGATTTTTTGAGGCTTCTGTTGCCAGGTTGATACTAGTGCCTTCAAGTACAAGAACCATACCTAGAAATCCTACAGGATTACCACGATCAATGATGTTATAGGCATAAGAACACATCACTTCAGCTGAAAATCCAGGTGTGGAGTGTCGTACTTCTTCAGCATCACCACCACAGGCAGTAATATCATTGAGTATCCATTCCTGATGACCCACTTCTTCTTCAATATAATGTGCCATTGCATCTCTTAGCCATTCTTTATCTGAAGTGATACGTGAGCCACATGCCATCAGTAATGGTGTAGTATGTTTAACATGATGATAGGCCTGGATTAGGAAAGCGATGTAGCTATCAATATTTATTTCACCTCTGACACCATGTTTAAGAAAATCAATATTTAAAAACTCATTACGTTCCTGTTCGGTTTCCTTTAGTAATTGTTCAAAAAAATTGCTCATAAAATGCACTCCTGAAATTTTTCGTTATTAATTTCATGTTTAAAGTTTTCGTATATTTTTTCTCTGCAATTTCGACCTGTTCCAGATAATAAGCCATTTTCAATAGTAAAAGGACTATTGGAAAAAATGACATGGCTTATAGACGCATAATCAGGAAGGTGTTTATTAGCAGCTTTAATTTGTTGCTTCACCTGTTCTTCATTTCTTTTTAGTGAAGAGCTGTTAGTTAAAGAATTGACCTGTGAAGAAAAAATAACTGCAAGGGGATACTGACGGGATTCTCCAAAGACGGCAGCCTGTATAATTGACGGTTGTAAAACCAGTTCTTTTTCTAACCATTCTGGTGCCACATTACGTCCCATGGCAGTAATAAAAATATTTCTTTTACGGCCAATAAGAAATAGAAAACCATCATCATCAAGGTAACCAAGATCTCCTGTATGCCAATGTTTTTCGGGTTTGTTTTTATGACCGACATAACCATTGAAATTATGATTACAAATAATAATTTCACTATTTTCATCTATGGATAATAAAATATGAGGCAAAGGTTTTCCTACTGAACCTTTGCGATAAGATTGATGATTATTTAATGTAATGACAGATGCGCATTCAGACATACCATAGCCCTCATAAACAGGTAAACCCATTTTTTGAGCACGGTCTAGTAATTTTGCTGATGAAGGGGCACCCCCTAGAGCTATAAATCGAGGCAGGTGAAATGTTATATGTGTTGATTCGAGAAACTCAACCATCATTTGTAGGATTTGTGGAGTTAAAATCAATGTGCTGGGTTGATAAAGCTTAATTGAATCAAATAGAGCATTGATATTCAATCGACTTGAACCAGACAGACCCGTATTCGCTAAACCGGGAAGAACTACTTCGCCACCTGCCCATAATGTTGCATAGACACCCGCCAGATTTTCAAGAAGTACGGCAAGTGGTGTTAATGGCATATGTCGATCATTTTCGTTAAGCTCTACTGTTGCTTCTAGTGAGTGTACAACATTGGCAATATTCTCCCAGCTAAGCATGACCCCTTTGGGATTACCTGTCGTCCCTGAGGTATAAGTAATTTTTACAATATTGTTATGATCTTGCACTGAAACATTAGGAATCATGGCCAGTTGCAGTTCTTGGCTGGCAACTTCAATATTAATTATTTGCTCAATAGACAGCTTTTTAGCTCTCTCAAGAAATTGGTTTAGATTATCTGTTAGTATCGCCTGTACCCCAGAATCATCAATTGCATTGTGTATCTGTTGAGAACTGAAAAATGGTGCCAGTGGTATAGTACAAATATTTGCCTGCAGCGCAGCAAGATCACTGATTACCCACTGTGGCGTATTGTCCATCCAAAAAGAAACTGCATTAATTTTCAGTTGCTTGAGAATGTTGCTAAGTTTATATATTTCTTGATCAAGTAATGCATAGTGGATGAGTTCAGTTTGACCGCAGAGAGCAGTTTTGTTAGCTGATAGCTTCGCATGTTGATGGATTTTTTCTAATAAATTCATACTTTACTACCCACCTGTTGTGCATCCAGCCAAATACTTATCAGTGAGTCCTTTTTTAAAATATATCCTGTTAAAACCTGGTATGCCTGATCAACACGACAAGCCATGACTTGTGGATTATGTTGGTAGTAGCTTCCCCAGCTTTTTTTTTCCTGTTGATTCATAAAATTATTATTAGCAGGTGTCAGGAATTCTAGTTCGATATCCATTCTGCGGAATGTATTGATCAATGGTTTAGCTATGGTGAAAACACACCATTTGTAACGTGCAGCAAATAAGAATCCAGTAAGGGCTACGATTAGAGATCTTGCTGCGCCTCTCTCACCAATAGCAAGATTACCAATTTCGACAATATCATTTCGATCTACAGGCTGCTTGAATGAGCCAGCAAGTAACTGTTCTACTGGCTTATTTAGATAGTTTTCCAGAAATAATTCTGTATTATTTGCGGGTCTGAATCCGAGAGCTGCAACAATATCTGCATTGTCATTGGTTAGTTGTAGTAAAAATGGTAGAAAATTCTGAATATCTGCTGCGTAGTAGTTATTAAATACGTCATGGATAAAACGTTCTGTTAATTGACGTTCCCCAACCGTCTGTTTTGAAAGGTCAAGATTATCGAACAGCTGTATTTTGTTCGATTCAAGTAGATTGTGGGGTTGCATGAAGGCCTCCTATATTGTTGACAGCCATCATGTCACTTTTAACTTAAGGTAATCTTAAGATGAAATTTATTTCTGTAAATCCTCTGGTAATTATTGTGTGATAGGGTAAATGGATAGCCATTAAACTGATACTATTAATCAAATACATATTTCTATTGTATATTTGTACTTAGTGAAACAGGAGGTTTTTATTATTTATCTCGTTATTCTATTAAAGTCTTCTGATGAGAAAAATAGATTGTTATGGGAAAAATTTATAAATTATAATTATAGTTTTTTTAATGAATAAATATAGCGAGTGTAAAAGTTAACAACAAAGCTAAGACGGTGATTAATATCCGTTGTCATTTTAATTTTACCATCTAAAATATCATCTAAAATTTCAATAATAG
This sequence comes from Gammaproteobacteria bacterium, assembly GCA_026196615.1. GTDB lineage: Bacteria > Pseudomonadota > Gammaproteobacteria > GRL18 > GRL18 > GRL18. Next base: position 39,291 of record JAPHSW010000165.1, read on the forward strand.
ACATTGAAAATCTCTTTAGATAATTTGCTTGCATCATTTCAGATAATATTTTAATAAAATGAATTGATGATTTAAAATGTAATAAACTTTCCTGTTCGTGATCGTGTTGGTTAGCCTCTAGTGTGTGGTTTTCCAACTTTGACATGACATCTTCAAATTCCTGGATAAAAATATCAATTTTTTTGCTTTTTATAATATTATTAAAATCACTGAATAACATTTCATCAGATAAGGTTTCTACTTGAGTAAAATTTAAAAAGGTATTCATCTTTAATGTTTTTGCTTTTTCATTAACAAATCTGATTTCATCAATAGAGTTGAGCAGTTGTTTATCTAAAATTACTCCAGTATTTGTTGAGTCGTCTTGTTTTACTTGAATAAAATGCTCGGTATTATGGAAAACAACATTTTCAAATGCGTTTTCTAATACATTCTTGTTAAAATTTTGTTTCTTTTTTTGAACAATAAATTTAGTGATGTCTGTTTGATGTGGAATAATCTCTTCAGAAAAGGCATTGTTAGCTTTGTCACTATTTTTTGTTTGTTTTAAATGATGGTGTATATTTTTATTGATTGAGGCATCAAATGTTTGTTCAATATCATCATTGTTTGATAAGTTGGATGGTAGGATTTCTATATATTTGTTTTCTTCTCGCTTGTAAGACCAGATTAGAAACACAAAGGAAAGTAGACTGAGAAAAATAATAGCTGTTAAAGTTTGGAGTAAACTTTTGGAATAAAGACTTTCAGAAAATAAAGCATGTTTTAAAATTTCTTGTAATCTGCTAATAACCATTGTCACTTGATGAAGTGATTTTGTATAAGCCTGTTCAAACGATGTCTGGGCCAGGATGTCATCATTATCAACTTTCTTTTTTGAAATGATTTTTTCAGATGTTACTATTGGTTGTATTGACTCAATAATTTCAGAGTTATTTTTGATTTTCTGTGTCACAGGTTTGTTTTCAGAAGCTATATTGTTAGAACTGAGCATAACCTTATTATCGATAACTTCTGTGTCTATTTCTTTCCAGATTTCCCAATGCTGTAAAAAAAGAGAAAAAGCTTCTTGTTTGGTTCTCTTTTGAATTTCTTCAATTGTAGGAATTTTTAAAATGGAACCAACAAGGAGTCCATTTATATTTTGTTTGATAAATGCTTTTTTATTTTTTTCAAGTATTGCAACAGCGATTTGAGGGATTGAAATTTCATGCTTTGCAATATGTAAATTTGAGCTTTGAATATATGGGTGTAATATTTTTGAAATATCCCATAAGCCTTCATTATTTTTTACAGGTCCGTATATATTATAACTATCATAAGTATTATTAAAAGAGTCTTGACGTGGAACGGCAGATTCTTCTAATGCGGAAACAAATGAGGGTGAAAATAGTAAAGAGATTATGATCAAAAATGATGCATGAATGCTATTGAATTGCACTCGTTTTTTTATATCCATGTACCGCATGATTATTCTTCTAACTTTAAGTTTGTTTTGTTATACGATGAGTCTACTCAACAACTTTAATTTGACCGCTTCTGATATCAGCACTTTTAACAAAACGACTAACAACAAAGTCATTTATTCCTAATTATATTCATTTTATCATGTCAATTTGATTTCAAGAAGAAAGAATTTCCTACATTTTGTTGTGTAGTTATTATTTATTACCACTTAAAGAAGTAAGGGAATAGGGAATTAATCACCAGGTTAAGAATATAAAAAACACCATTAATTTTGATTATAACTTTTAAAAAACGCTTTTGTTCTTAAAAAGATTAAAAAAATAGTCAAAAATGATCCAGTTTCAGTTAAAATGCTTTGTTTTATATCACCACGGAAAAATTCAGATGCAATTGGGTTTAGAACTTGCTTTGATGGGAATGTTAACAGTTTTTAGTTTTTTAATTATTCTCATTTTCTTAACAACACTGATGTCTAAGACAATTAGTGCTATTGAGGAGAAAACCGCTGATCCTATTGCCGTAACGCCCTCAGTTCCTGGCGCGACGAAAAAGATTCCAGACGAAGTGCTGAAAACAGTGATAACAAATGCAATAAAACAGCATCGTTCAAATACACCGCAGCAAAGGAAAGAGGTCTAAAAACATTAGTATGACTAATAACAATAAACTTGGCATAACAGATGTCGTTTTGCGTGATGGACACCAGTCATTACTGGCGACTCGGATGCGAATTGATGACATTCTTCCTATTGCTGAAAAACTGGATGAAGTAGGCTACTGGTCAGCTGAAACCTGGGGTGGTGCAACGTTTGACTCTTGTATTCGATATCTTGGGGAGGATCCCTGGGAAAGACTAAGAAAAATCAAAGAAGTGATGCCTAATACGCCTCTGCAGATGCTTTTTAGAGGGCAAAATATTCTTGGCTATCGTCATTATGCTGATGATGTTGTGCAAAAATTTGTAGAACGAGCTGCAGTGAATGGCGTCGATGTCTTTCGTGTTTTTGATGCCATGAATGATCCTCGAAATTTTGAAACAGCGATTAAAGCTGTGATTGACAATGACAAACATGCTCAAGGCGCCATTTCGTACACCACCAGCCCCGTACATACGCTTGAGCTTTGGGTTAATCTTGGCAAACAGCTTCAGGATATGGGGGCTCACTCCATTTGCATTAAAGATATGGCAGGACTTCTTAAACCCTACGATGCTTATGAGCTTGTTTCTCGCTTAAAGACGGAACTTGAGATACCCATCCATCTGCATTGCCATGCAACGACTGGGTTGTCTACTGCAACACTGCTAAAAGCTATTGAAGCGGGTGTTGATAATGTAGATACCTCTATATCTTCTATGAGTGGCACTTATGGTCATACGGCCACTGAAACGATTGTAGCCATGCTAGAAAATGAGCCAAGAGATACGGGGCTTGATATCATGCAACTAGAAGGCATTGCTGCAAGTCTTCGTGATGTCCGTAAGAAATATGCCAAATTTGAAGGCGCTTTAAAGGGTGTTGATTCACGTATTCTGGTAGCTCAGGTACCAGGTGGTATGTTAACCAATATGGAAAACCAACTTCGTGAGCAAGGTGCACTTGATAAGCTTGATTTAGTGCTCGAGGAAATCCCTCGTGTAAGGCAAGATTTGGGTTATATTCCATTGGTTACACCGACTTCTCAGATTGTGGGAACTCAGGCGGTACTTAATGTGCTCACAGGAGAGCGTTATAAAACGGTGACTAATGAAACCATGGGTATCCTTAAAGGAGAATATGGTGCAACACCTTCTAAACTTGATGAGGCCTTACAAAAGAAAATTCTTGATGGTACAGAAATAATTACCTGTCGTCCTGCTGATAATATTGAGCCTGAAATTGAAAAATTGAGTCAGGAACTCGAAGATATCGCGAAGGAAAAAGACATCAAATTGGCTGATAATGTCATTGATGATACTTTATCCTATGCCTTGTTCCATCAGGTTGCGTTAAAATTTTTCGAAAATCGAGATAATCCATCTGCTTTTGAACCCATCCCTTCTGAAGAAGACAATCAACCAACTGTTACTAACCATTCAGGTTCAAATATTTATACTGTAACGGTTGATGAACATAGCTATGTTGTTCAGGTTGATGAAGGTGGTGAGATTGTTCAAGGTCCAACTCATGTTGACAAATCATCAGCAACTAAAGAGAGCTCGAAAGTTGTGCCTGAGGGCGGTGGTGAAGTGATACCAGCACCTCTGAGTGGTCAGGTATTTAAAATTCCTGTTTCAAAAGGGCAACAAGTTGAAGAAGGTGAAGTGATCATAATTCTTGAAGCTATGAAAATGGAAACGGAAATACGAGCCAGCAAAGCGGGTGTAATTACTGAACTGTGTGCAAAAGAAGGTGACACTGTCAGTGTGGGTGACTCATTAGTAAAAATGGCGTATCAATAAATGGATAATTTAATACGACTTTGGGAAGGCTCAGGTCTGTTCAATATGTCTTTGGGGCAGGCTTTTATGATCGTTGTTGGTCTGCTATTACTTTTTTTGGCAATTAAGAAAAAATTTGAACCTCTATTACTGGTGCCAATTGGCTTTGGTGCAATTTTGTCTAATATTCCGATGGCCGGTTTGTCGGAATCTGCTTCATTTCAGGCTTTTTATAAAGCAATGACTTATGAAACGGCTATGGTAGAACAGTATTTAAAGTCAAATGGAGACAACTCAAAAGTAATTAACTTTGCCTCTCTTCCAACTGATTTTCAAAATAGTAAAAATGAAAAAACAGCAGGACTGGCACGAGATATTAGAACTGTACTTGGGGATGCATTAAAACAGTGTGAGAATAAGACCCTTTGTAAAGAAGCCTATTATCTTGTTAAAGAAACTGACTCTAAAAAAGCCTTTGAACTCAGCGAAATAGCTAGAAAAAATAGCTTTTCTGATGGTATTTTATATTTATTTTATTCAGTCGGACTGACAACCGGTGTTTTCCCTCTGTTAATCTTTATGGGCGTTGGTGCAATGACGGATTTTGGGCCGTTATTGGCAAATCCTAAAACATTACTGCTAGGTGCGGCAGCACAAGTGGGTATCTTTGTGACACTATTGGGTGCAATCGCATTGGGATTCACTGGAGGAGAAGCGGCCGCCATTGCCATTATCGGCGGTGCCGATGGTCCAACAGCCATTTATGTTACCACCAAATTAGCACCTCATTTGTTGGGTGCAATTGCCGTGGCAGCATATTCCTATATGGCTTTAGTGCCTTTGATACAACCCCCCATTATGAGATATCTAACCACAGAGGAAGAACGCAAGCGAAGTATGGAGCAGTTGCGTCATGTGTCACCAGCAGAAAAAATTGTTTTTCCAATATTACTATTGATGTTGGTTGGTTTAGTCTTACCAGAAGCAACACCTCTATTGGGTATGTTTTGTTTCGGTACTCTTATGCGTGAATGTGGTGTTGTTGACAGGCTTAGTGATACCACACAAAATGCCCTGATTAATATAGTGACAATTTTTCTTGGATTGGCAGTGGGCTCAAAATTACAGGCGGGGCAATTTTTGCAAATTGATACGTTAAAGATATTGCTTCTTGGTGTGGTTGCTTTTTCTATTGGTACAGCTTGTGGTGTTTTAATGGCTAAATTAATGCACAAATTTACCAAAGAAGATATTAATCCACTGATTGGTTCTGCCGGTGTTTCTGCTGTTCCTATGGCTGCTCGTGTTTCTAATAAAGTAGGGCTTGAAGCCAATCCTCATAACTTCTTATTGATGCATGCCATGGGTCCTAATGTTGCCGGTGTGATTGGTTCAGCAGTGGCTGCAGGTGTTCTATTAAAATATTTCGGTTCGTAGATATAAATAAACCCTAATTTTATTTGCTGATACAATTTCGGCCTTTCTTTTTGGCTCTGTAAAGAGCCTTATCGGAAAGTTTTAGAACTTTTTCAGGTGTTTTAGCTTTATCATTTTGCTCAGCATAACCAATGCTGATAGTGACTTTAACCGAGCGTTGATTGTGTTTTTTACTACTTCGTTTGTTTTTCTTTCGACGCTCCTGTTTGCGTAGAGCAAATTTATTGTCTGCGACATTTTTTCGTAACTTTTCAAGATGTTCACTGGCTTCTGAAAGATTCATTCCTGAAAAAACTACTGTAAATTCTTCACCACCATAGCGAAATGGTTTTCCACCTCCGGTAATACTTTTTAAACGATTGCCTAATAACCTTAATACATCATCACCTGCATCATGCCCATAGGTATCATTAAATTTTTTGAAATGATCAACATCCAACATGGCAATGACATATTGGCTTCCTAGTTTATTCATCGTTTCATTGAGTGCTCTACGACCAGGGAGATCGGTCAGTTCGTCAAGATAAGCCATGCGATATGAAACATTGATAAGAGTGAGTAATGGAAGTAATAGAGAAAAACTGAAGAGTATGGATATGCTTGTAATGTCTTTAGTCGGGAAGGTTATAGCATAGAGTACAAGGCACATTGACGCTAAAATAGCTGTTCTAAAAGGATTTGAATGATATACACATGAAATACTGGTAATAAAAACACTGACTAATACAGATAGTAGTGCCACTTGAGAAAAAAACAGGAGTTTAATTTGTAGTGCTGGGAAAATTGTCTGATTAACAAAATGATTCCATTCAGGGTGTTTGGTATAAATAAGCCAGGAAACACCGATGATTTGTAGAGCAATGATTAAAAAGCGTGATAAGCCAATAAGTGTGATAAGGCCTCGCTCTGAATATAAAGAAATGAGTGCCACGTTAATAGAGATTAAAATAGTCATACTATTTAGTATTAACTGCTGCTGGTTTTGTCCGTATTCCAAAAAAAAGAAGAAATAGATATAGACTAACGAAAAAAGACTTGTGACATAAATGAGCTGACTTCGATTAAATTTTATGCCTAAAATAATTGATATGAACATGAGCACAAAGGGTAATAGCTCAAGCATGGGCAAATAACGATTAGGGATATGTGGAATGAATTTTAAAGAAAAAATAATGAAGCTAAGGGAAATCAGGTAAAAAAACAGAGTAATTATTTTTTTCATTATTTTCCGATAATAGAATGACTGAATAAAAAATTTTTCATCATCGATTGATTACTAATCTTTAGAATAGCAGAAGTTATTCTATTTGTAATTAATGCGGATTTTGACACTATAAAAACAATGCTATTTTTTATTTAGCCATTATACTTTTTAAGTATTTATCATCAGTCCCACAGCATCCACCCAGTATTTTTACACCATATGTTTTATTCAGTTTAATCATTAAATCAGTCCATTCACAAATGGAATCCATTTCTAACTGGACGGAACCATCAAGTTCACAATGATCCAGAGAGGATGCATTCGCTTGATAACCTATGAGCCTTTCAAAGACTGAGGCTGGCTGTTTCTCGGGGCATATGAAAGATGGATAGGAACAATTCACCATATATCCTAGTGGTTTTTGAATTGTATTATTATCAATATATGTAATGGCATCAGTAAGGCTGACTCCATCTAAAATTAAGCCATTTCGTGAGATGACAAAGCTAATAATATAGGGCAATTTTGTGGTTTGCATTGCTTTGGCAATACCAAGAGCTTCTATAGTATTAGGAAGCGTTTGTGCAATTAAATAATCAACACCGCCTTGAACCAGTTGTTTAATTTGCCAGGAATGAAACTCTTGAGCTTCAGTTATTGATAAACCTTCTTCTGGAGAGTAGCAATCATTTTTGCAACCAAGTAAGCCACCAATTTTTATATTTTTTTGACCTTCTTTTTGTGAGTTCCGAAGGTTCAACATAAAAGTAGCGGCATCAATATTAATGGATTTAGAGCTGTTTGAGTTTAATACTCTTGATTGATTGGTTCTCCATGTTGGTGTCGACAATAAAATAGGAATATTTGAGTCAAAGGCAATATCAATATATTCTTGATAAAGTTTCTGTAATGCCATTCTTCCATTTGATTGATAAATGAGGGGTGCATTTAAAAGTTCAGAGTGTAATTTGAGTTCATTTGAACGTCGAACACGTTCGACTATAGCGGCTTCCATCAGAATGATAGGATTATTATCAATTAATTCTTGCATTTCAAGGTTTGTTCTTTTCATTGTTATAACGTTATCTCTATCCTTGAAATACTAACTTTATAAAGTCAAAAAAGCTATTAAAGGTTGACTTAGAATTGAAGTTTAGAAGAGATTAAGAACGTTAAGCCTCCTATTTGTTAATTTTCCCCATTTGTTAAAAAAAAATAACCTTAAAAACTTGGAGGAATATATTTAAATTTTTTTTACTATACTTTAATTAAATTGATTAAAAATTGCACATTAAGTGCTTAATAATAAAAAATAACAAAGAAAAAATATAATATTAATCTTCATTGTATAGACAAGTAAGTAATGAGAACTCCGTATTTTTAATAATTATTAAGATTATAGAAACATCTTTATTTAATGATATTTTAATATGAGCGTTACTCTTATTTGACTGGAGTATTTATGTCTGATAACTCTTACCAGTTTTTAAATAGAAAAGCTTTGATAGATATTGTTTTGATTATCATTGTTAACATTATAGCCTTTTTGATATTTGCAGAAGTTGATGCATTAGAGTGGTTATATAAATATTCCATCCAACATGAAGAGTATGAGCTGGATGAGGTGATCACTCTTTTTTTTACACTTTCTATTACTTTGGCTATTTTTTCAATAAGAAGATGGCTCGAAATTATTGAGCTATTAAAAGTTATGAAATCCATGGCTATAAAAGATCCTCTAACTGGTATTTTCAACAGACGTTACTTAAATGATGCATTAACCGCAGAAATAAAACGAGCTAAACGAACAGGTGAAACTTTTTCCTTGATTATGATTGATATTGATTACTTCAAAAAAATTAATGATTTAAATGGTCATAGTGTTGGTGATAAGGTTCTTTGTCAGTTTGTTAAAATTCTTATCCATTTAAGCAGGGAAAGTGATATTGTTTCAAGGTGGGGAGGAGAAGAGTTTCTTATTCTATGCCCAGACACTAAGCTCAAAGGTGCAATCAATCTGGGAGAAAAAATTTTACAAGCGATTCGCGATTTTCAATTTGAGGCAATTGGACACATGACTGCAAGTATTGGTGTTGCTGATTTTACTAGCATGGACACATTGGAATCAATTGTGAATCGAGTGGATAATTGCCTTTATGAAGCAAAAAATAAAGGTCGAGATAGCATTATTTCAACTCTAAAAACTGCTGAGGAATATCTTGATTAATATGTATAGGGATAAACTTACACTATGACAATTATCTATAAGCAGACTCAATCTTTTAGCTCCTGTTTGAATATCTTTTTTTTTCTAATTCTGAATTTATTAGGCTCCCATCATTACTATAAAATTGACAAAAGGACAAAATTCTGAAAAAATACCTAACAACTGTTAGTTAGGCTGAGTGTAGAGAAAAGTAATGAATGTCATTAAAGAAAACACCCGACAAACGATTATCGATATTTCCATTAAATTATTTGCCCAGTCAGGCTATGCTAATGTTTCAGTGCGGGATATTGCCAAAGAGGTTGGTATCAAGCCTGCTTCGCTCTACTACCACTTTGATAACAAACAGACCTTATACCTTGCTTCAATCAAAGAAAGTTTCTCTTTAAAAGCCAGTGTTATTGCTGAGGTCTTGAATCGTCAGGAACCTGCTGAACTTAAATTGAAACATTATGTTTATAAATTGACGGAACTTGCCTCTGAAGATGAACCTTTTTGTCGTTTGATGCAAAGAGAGATGTTGGATGGTGATGAACAGCGTCTGAAATACCTTGCTGAGAAGGTTTTTCAGGAACAATTTGATGCTGTGGGAGACTTGGTAAAAGAAATTGATCCCCAATGTGATCCTCATATGAGTGTTATCTCAATATTATCCCTAGTGCTTTATCATATGGAAACAAGACCATTTCAGATGTTTCTGAGTGGCTATAAGAAAGAGCACAATCAAGTCGATTTTATTGCTGAGCATGTTTTCAAATTATTAATGAACGGCTTACCTGAGAGCAAATAGCGTAACATCATGAAAACGATGAAAAAAAATAGCATCCTAATCTTTATTTTAGCTTTGTCCTTTGGCTTGTTATCAGCTTGTACAAAAAAGGAAGAGGCTAAAACAGTCATTCGGCCTGTTTTGACTCAAAAAGTTAAAATCCAGGAAAACTGGCAACAGGCAACTTATGCAGGAGAAATAAAAGCACGCTATAAAATGGCGCTTGGTTTTCGCATTGGTGGAAAAATTGTTGAGCGATTTATTGAAGTTGGAGATGTGGTTAAACCAGGTGCTTTACTGGCCAAACTTGATCCTGATGATTCAAAATTACAATTGATGCAGGCTAGTGGTGGACTTGAAGAGGCAAAATCAGAACAAAGAAAAGCACAACTTGATTTGAAGCGTTATACAAAACTTTTTAAAGATAAAATGATCAGCGCCGATGAACACCTCAGATTCAGTAATTCACTTGATATTGCTAATGCTAAATATACTCAGGCAAAAGCTCACCTTGAAGTAACACGTAATCAATCGAGTTATACTCATCTTTATGCTGATGAAGGAGGCGTTATAACCTCTCTAGAAATGGAAGTTGGGCAAGTCGTTGTACCGGGTCAAACAGTGGTTAATCTGGCTTTGCCAGAAGAAAAAGAAGTTATTATTGCAGTTGCTGAAAGTCGATTAGATGAAGTTCGCCATGCAGATGAAGTTAAAATTAGTTTATGGATTGACCCGAAACGTTTTTATAAAGGAAAAATTCGAGAGATTTCACCCGGCGCCGATCCGGTGACCAGGACCTATAAGGTTAAAATTAGCTTGTTAGATATGGATGATCAGGTCCAATTGGGCATGACGACGACCGTTCTTATTATTCAGAAGAAAAAAGAAATGGTAGCAAAATTACCTTTAACATCGATTTTTCAAAAGGATGGTAAACCTGCTGTGTGGATCTTTTCTCCACAAAACTCTCAAGTACGTAGGCAGGCTGTTGATATTCTGGAATATCAGTTTGATTCAGTGCTTATTCAATCTGGTATAGCAGAAGGTGACATTGTTGTTACTGCAGGAGTGCATAAACTTCATGAAGAGCAAACTGTTCGTTTACTAGAAAAGGCACAATGGTGAAAGTGGTTAATTTATCGGAGTGGGGACTTCGCCATCAATCTTTAACAATCTACTTTATGATTGTTTTAGTTCTCTTTGGTATGCTGGCTTATCGTGATTTGGGTCAGGCAGAAGATCCTGATTTTACTATTAAGCTTATGGCAATTAAAACCATATGGCCAGGTGCAACTGCCCTTGAGGTTGAACGACAAGTCACTGAACGGCTTGAAAAAAAACTGCAGGAAATCCCATGGCTGGATTATTTAAGTAGTTATTCTAAGCCAGGTGAATCAATGGTCTTTGTTAATCTAAAAGACTTTACCCCTCCCAATGAAGTACCTAATGCCTGGTATCAGGTGAGAAAAAAAATTGATGATATTCGCCATACTTTTCCCGTTGGTGTACAAGGCCCTTTTCCTAATGATGAATTTGGTGATACGTTTGGAATTATTTATGCTTTTACTGGCGATGGATTTAGTTATGCACAACTAAAAGACTATGTGGATGAGGTCCGTTTAAAATTACTGAGTGTACAAGATGTTGCTAAGGTTGATTTATTAGGTGTTCAGAAAGAAAAAATTTATATTGAAATTTCTACTGTCAAATTGGCTAAATTGGGTTTATTACCGACTCAAATTTTTGATACATTAAATCAACAAAACTATTTAACACCCGCAGGAGATGTTAATACGGATTCAGATCGAATTTATATCCGTGTGAGTCGCCTTGAATCGGTTGAAGAAATTCGTAAAGTGGGTATTCGTTCTAATGGACGTTTGTTTCGATTGGGTGATATTGCAACGGTCTATCGTACCTATGCTGATCCCCCAGACTTTAAAATGCATTATATGGGAGAAGAAGTCATTGGTCTGTCACTGAGTATGGCAAAAGGTGGCGATATTCTTAAATTGGGTGAATCTCTTGAACCAATAATACAAGAGATCCAGAGTAACTTACCTATTGGTATTGAAATACATTCAGTCGCAGACCAACCTGAAGTAGTCAAAAATTCTGTATCTGAATTTATAAAAGTTTTATTAGAAGCTGTGATCATTGTTTTACTGGTCAGCTTCCTGAGTCTTGGATTTCGTACGGGTCTGGTGGTTGCTTTATCTATTCCAATGGTATTGGCTATTACGTTTCTTGGAATGAAGCTTTGGGGGATTGATTTACAACGTATTTCATTGGGTGCATTAATCATTGCTTTAGGACTGTTAGTAGATGATGCCATGATTTCAGTGGAGATGATGTCTTCAAAAATGGAACAGGGAATGGATCGATTCAAAGCGGCGGTTTATGCCTATACCCATACAGCATTTCCTATGCTGACTGGAACTCTTATTACTGTGGCTGGATTCCTACCAGTGTTTTTAGCTAAATCATCAGCCAGTGAGTATACAGGTTCAATCTTTATTGTTGTTGGTTTAGCTTTGATGATTTCGTGGGTGGTGGCTGTTTTATTTGTTCCTTTTTTAGGTTATCGATTATTGCCTGACCATGCTAAAAAAATGGCTGAAAAAATCAAAAAACAGGCTATTGATGAATTTCAAACGGATATTTATCAAGGGCGATTTTATCGTTTTTTTCGGTCAGTCGTTACCTGGTGTGTAAATTGGCGTAAAACTGTTATTTTAATTACTTTAATTGTTTTTTCCGCTTCAATTTATTCATTCCAATACGTTGATAAACAATTTTTTCCAAGCTCCAACCGAAATGAATTATTGGTTGATCTCTGGTTGCCTCAGGGAAGTGCATTTCAGGCTACTGAAGCTTATGCTAAACGTTTTGAAAAAGAATTGGATGGTGATAAAAATATTCTTAACTATGTAGTCTATATTGGTGGAGGGTCACCTCGTTTTTATCTCCCTTTGGATCAAGAATTAAAACATAATAATCTAGCACAATTTGTCATTATGACGCGAGACAATGAAGCCAGAGAAATTGTAAAAGAACGTTTAGTACAACTGTTTAATGAAAAATTTACTAATATTCGAGGGCGAGTCAAGCGTCTGGAAAATGGTCCCCCTGTTGGATACCCGATCCAATTTAGAGTTTCCGGTAAGGATCGTGATGTTCTCAGAAGTATTGCTGCTGACGTGGCGACATTTATGCGTGACCACCCAAATGTGGATAATGTCAATTTTAACTGGAATGAATTATCGAAAGTTGTCAAATTAAAAATTGATCAAGATAAAGCCAGGGTTTTGGGTATCAGCTCTCAAGAGTTAGCTGTAGTGATCAATTCAATTTTAAGTGGTTATTCTATAACCCAGTTCAGAGATGATGATGAGCTGATAGAAGTACTGGCCAGAGCAGAAAAAAATGAACGTATTGGTTTGGGGAACTTAAGTGATATTGATATTCCTACAAATAATGGAACTTATGTTCCATTGAGCCAACTCGCCACCATTTCTTATGAATTAGAAGAAGGTCTTATCTGGAGACGTGATTTACAGCCCACTATTACAGTGAGGGCTGATGTTATTGGTCATGTACAGGCTGCTACGGTGAGTCTACAAATTGAACCCCAATTAGATAGTATTCGGGAGCGACTACCTAATGGGTATAGTGTGACTCTGGGGGGAACAGTTGAAGAAAGTGCTAAAGGTGAAAAATCTATTGCAGCAGTAATGCCTGTGGTTGTGTTAGTGATTTTTACTTTGCTTATGATCCAGTTACAAAGTTTTCAGAGAACATTAATTGTAATATTAACAGCTCCTCTTGGTATTATTGGGGTTAGTGCCGCTTTATTAATTTTTAATGCACCTTATGGCTTTGTTGCTAACTTAGGTGTTATTGCTCTTTTCGGTATGATTATGAGAAACTCAGTCATATTAGTCGATCAGATTGAAAGAGATCGAGAAGATGGGGCGACAATGAAAGCTTCTATTATTGAAGCCGCTGTGAGACGTATGCGGCCAATTGCATTGACTGCAGCTGCATCAGTTTTAGCTATGATCCCACTCTCCACTAATACTTTTTGGGGGCCTATGGCTATGTCAATTATGGGCGGTTTAATTGTAGCTACTTTATTGACATTGTTATTTCTTCCTGCGTTATATGCGGCATGGTTTAAAGCATAATATCAGTTGTTTTAGGATTTATTTATGCTCCATTGCCGTTGATAGTTTTGTGTAAACTCCATCCAGTTGTTCATTAATTGAACGAGCTTCCATATAAACACTGACTAACTGCTTCATACTATTTTCGATTAATTGTAAAAAAAAATCTTCCTGTTCATCACTCAAATTTAAAAAATTGAAACCCGATTCCATATCTAACATTAATTTTTCCATTGTATCAACTGTGGATATTTCGTGTTTTTGAAATTGTTTTTCTACAAGGGTAATGGTTGAACGAATATCATTCATTACTATCATTAGTGCATTTTTCCTTTGGATATCAATGAGCCGTGCTTCGACACCTTCAACAACAGCTGCCAAAATATCTCTAAAACGTCCATACATTATTTCATCATCTAGAGGCATATCTTTAACAAGAATAGAGGCATGATGATCGTTAAAAATAGTCTTATTTTGAAAGTCAAAAATACGACCACGATTTTTGATTAATTCAAAAACTTCTTCCTCAATGGGATTACATGTTTGATTTGGGGCACGAAAACTACTGGTATGACTAGCCATTCGAAATTGCACACTTCCTGATATATTTAATTTTGACAAAGTTTGAAAAACAGCGGTGGCTAGTTGTGTTTCATTTTCGCTTATAAAGGTTTCTTTGATAAACTGCAAAACAATGCCATATTGTGAGGCTTCAGTCATTGCCTGAAAGGCCATGTCCTGAGCGATGCTATGTTGTTCTTGAAGGTTTTGTTGTTGTTTATGATAACGATCGACTTTTTTTAATTTCGCTAATAATTCTTCATAAGAAAAAGGTTTAATCAGAAAATCATCACCGCCAAGATAATATGCTCTCATACGTTCATCTTGAGAGTCCTTATTACTCATAAAAATAATGGACATTTCTTCATCTGGATCAAGAGCTCGAAATTCTTTACAGATTTCGTAACCGTCTTTATCAGGCATTCGGATATCTAACAAAATGATTTCAGGACGTTTTTGATGATATTGCTTCAGTGCTTCATCTCCTGATTCAAATGCAATAGTCTGGTATTTTTCACTGAGTAATTCACACATAGATTCACGAATGTTTTTATCATTATCAATAATATAAACAAGTGCTTTTTTCATCAAATTTACCTAAATTGTTATTTTTGTGTCTTATACTACGAGTATAGGTAATCATTTATAATTCGAATCTATTCGATATTAAAACGATGTATAATTTATAGGAATATCCTTACAAACTTATTGAAATTAATTTATTTTATTCAATACCTTTATATACTGGAGAAGTTATGCCCCAATATCCTTTGCTTATTGAGCCTCAGACACTAAAAAAACATCTCGATGATGAGAATCTCCTGATTATTGATTTGTGCAAAAGAGAGACTTATCAAGCAAATCATGTACCTGGTGCCATTCACTTTGATTATTCACATATAGTGAAAGTGGATAAACCAATTATGGGGTTGGTGCCTGATGATGCTAAATTAGTTGAAATTTTTTCTTCCCTTGGAATTGATAACAATATACATGTCGTTGCTTATGATGATGAAGGGGGAGGGAAGGCTTGTCGATTCATGTGGACACTTGAACTGGCTGGCCATAATAAATTGTCATTACTCAATGGTGGTATTTTTTCATGGGCAAATAGTGGTTTGCCTTTGTCACAAACAGAATCACTGCCAAGCCCCAGTACGTTTGAGACTCAAAAAAATCAATCGATTCTAGCCACATTAGAATATATTCAGGCAAACCTTGATAATGAGCAAGTGCAATTGTTGGATTCACGCTCATTAGCTGAGTATCGAGGAAGTAAGGTTTATGCTCTTAAAGGAGGACATATTCCTGGTGCAATTCATTATGAGTGGACTGATGCGATGGATAGAAACAACAACCTTTGTATGCTGCCCATAAATGAGATAGAACAAACCTTATTGGATAAGGGGGTTGATAAGGACAAAACGATTGTTGCTTATTGCCATAGTCATCATCGTTCATCATATTCATATTATGTGTTAAAAATGGCAGGTTACAAAAATATAAAAGGTTATGCAGGCTCATGGTCTGAATGGGGGAATCATCCAGACACTGAAGTCGAGAAATTGAGTTAATATCAGCTTGTTTAGTGATATTGATTCTTTCTGATTGAAGTGTTTTAGAAGCAGGGTTTTTCTGGTGCGTTTTTAAAACGTTCAATACTTTCAAGAACCTCAGTTTTAGCCTCTTCCACACCAACCCAACCGACGATTTTCACCCATTTTCCTGGTTCTAAATCTTTATAGTGTTGGAAGAAATGAGCCATGGTATCTAAAAGTGTTGATGGCATTTCACGAAAAGAATGGACGTTTGTATACATACCTGTAAGTTTATCAATGGGAACAGCAAGCACTTTTGCATCTAAACCAGCTTCATCTTCCATTTGCAACATACCAATTGGACGACATTGAATCACCGATCCGAATTTTAATGGCATGGGTGTGACCACTAAAACATCAACAGCATCACCATCATCTGATAGTGTGTGAGGAATATAGCCGTAGTTACAGGGGTAGACCATTGCTGTACCGATAAAACGGTCAACAAACATGGCGCCTGTTTCCTTATCGACTTCGTATTTAACGGGATCGCTATGAGAAGGGATTTCAATAATCACATTAAACTCATTGGGTATGTTTTTACCAGTAGTTACTCTATCAAGATTCATTAATACAGCCTGTTTTTTAATTTTTAAAACATGATTTATAGCAACAAGTATACCAGATTGTATTTTATTTCAAAGTCATAGGATTATCTTTGGCTGAAGTTTATTTCACATATGATGTGAAAAATATTTAATACAAATTGATTCTAAAAGGGAAACTAACTTTCCACCTGAGAAGTTTCTATACCACAATTTGTCACGTCCAGCATGAGTTATTCGCGGTTGGCATTTATTTTGCTCTTATCCTCATATTGCTATTAAAAAACATTTTTTAATATGGTTATGGCTTTTGTTAATGAAGCATAGCGTCAGCATACATTAGGTGTGCTTTTTAGAATTAAGACCTGGAGGATGGAGATGGCAGAAAACGAATTTGACTTTTCTGAGTTGGAAAAACGATTGGGAGTGAATCGCAGAACCTTTTTGAAATTTTGTACTGGTGTTGCGGCTTCATTAGGTTTACCCACAAGTGCTGCCGTTGCGATGGCAGAGGCGGTGGCCGACCCCAAAAAACGTCCTCCCGTTATCTGGTTACATGGTCAGGAATGTACGGGACCAACGGAAGCATTGTTGCGATCAGAACAACCTTCACTAGAGCATCTTATCCTTGATCTTATTTCATTGGATTATCATCAGACACTTGATTCCGGTGCAGGCCATCAGGTTGAAGATATGAAGAAGAAGTCAATGCATGACAATAAAGGTAAATACCTGTTGGTCATTGAAGGCGCGATTCCTGAAAAAGACAATGGCATCTATTGTAAAATTGCTGGCGAAACCATGACTGATTTAACCCGTGAAGCTGCTGAACATGCTGCAGCAATTGTTGCTTACGGTTCCTGTGCGAGTTGGGGTGGCGTTCAAGCTGCTTCACCTAATCCTACAGGTGCGACGGGAGCACCACAATTTTTGAAAGATAAAACAGTGTTGACTATTCCTGGTTGTCCTCCAAATCCTGCAAATTTCATCGGCTCTGTACTGTATTTTGTTACTTTTGGTAAGTTACCTCCTATTGATGACAAAGGTCGTCCCAAGTGGGCCTATGGTCGTTTGGTTCATGAAAACTGTTATCGTCGTCCACATTTTGATGCAGGTCGTTTTGCCACAGAATTTGGTGATGAAGGTCATAAGAAAGGCTGGTGTCTTTATAAAATGGGTTGTAAAGGGCCAGAAACATATAACAACTGCTCCAGCCTGGAATACAACAATATCGGTGGCCAGGTTTGGCCTGTTGGTGTTGGTCATCCTTGTTTTGGCTGTTCAGAAAAAGGAGTTGGTTTTAATAAGCCTTTGTTCAGTCTGGCTGAAGTCATTACTCATACACCGCCTAATATGTTCCCTACTATTGAAGATAGAGAAGATGCCAATGGCATGACGGCAGGAGCAGCAGCTCTTGCTGGTGTTGCAGTTGGAGCTGTGATTGGTGCAACGGCCATGTCAGCTAAAAAGCTGGATGAAAAACAAAGTGACAGCAATACGGATAAAAGCTGAGGAGGTGTGAAATGAAACGTAGAAATTTTCTTAAAACCTCACTTGGCGGAACGGTTACCGCTGCAGCGGCTCTGGGAGGTACGGTTTTAAGTGGTACCGCTCAGGCTCGAGAGAATCTTGAACCTGCACCAGAAGCTGTGGGCATGTTGTTTGATTCAACTTTGTGTGTAGGCTGTAAGGCCTGTGTTACCAAGTGTAAACAGGTTAATGATATGCCGCCTACAATTGAAGGTGATCATACCGCATGGGATTCTGCTCGGGATTTATCAGGCGATACTCTGAATGTCATTAAGGTCTATCAAAATGGTACCAGTGCCACTAAAGATGCAGAAATTGATGGTTTCTGTTTTGAGAAACGCAGTTGTATGCATTGTGTTGATCCGGGGTGTGTGTCTGTTTGCCCAACAACATCCATGCAGCACAATCCCATAACCGGAATTGTGACACATCATCCTG
Source organism: Gammaproteobacteria bacterium (assembly GCA_026196615.1). Classification (GTDB taxonomy): domain Bacteria; phylum Pseudomonadota; class Gammaproteobacteria; order GRL18; family GRL18; genus GRL18. The sequence continues at coordinate 57,652 of JAPHSW010000165.1, forward strand.
AAACTTGTATCGGCTGTCGTAACTGTATGGTGGGCTGTCCTTATAATGTGCCTCAATTCCAGTACAACGAAGTTTTTGGTCAGATCAATAAATGCCAAATGTGTAATCAAAAAGGTGTTGAAAGAATTGATAATGGTCAAATGACAGGCTGTGCTGAAGTTTGTCCCACAGGTGCAACTTTGTTTGGACCTCGCAAACTACTTTTGCAAGAGGCCAAACAGCGTATGACTCTGAAAAAAGGTGATATCTATAACTATCCTCGTGGAGATATTAGTAAACCGGATAATTATTATGAAAAAGAAGTTCCAGATTATAAGCAACATATCTGGGGTGAAAAAGAAGCCGGTGGTACTAACGTTATGCATATTTCATCCGTTTCTTTTGATAAGTTGGGAATGCCGCCTTTAGGTGAACGTTCTGCCCCCTCAGTTGCAGAAGGTGTTCAGCATACACTGTACAGTTATCTGGCCTTACCTGCACTTGCATTGGCTGGGCTGACTTATACGGTTAAACAAAACACGTCCAATCATGATGATGACGATGGAGGTGAATCATGAGTCAATATCAAGCTCTGGGAGGGCGAATCCTCACCAAGCCCTTTATGGTGTTGGGTCTGATTTTTGCGATCAGTCTGTATTTTATGTTTGAGCGCTTTGTCACTGGTGGTATGGGCGCAGTCAGTAACCTCAATGGTGGTTTCGCCTGGGGGATTTGGGTGGTTTATGATGTGGTTATTGGTACTGCATTTGCCTGTGGTGGTTATGCCTTGGCTATAGCCGTTTATGTGTTTAATAAAGGTCAATATCACCCTCTGGTTCGACCTGCAGTACTGGCCAGTTTGCTTGGTTATGCTCTGGGTGGTTTTGGTGCTTTCTTTGATATGGGACGTTTCTGGCAGTTTTATGAAATATTCCTTCCCTGGAACTGGAACTTTAATTCCGTCATGCTGGAAGTGGGTTTGTGTGTTGCAATTTACATTCTGGTTTTAGCTATGGAATTCGCTCCTGCACTATTAGAAAAACTAGGTCAGAAAAAACTCTTAAAGTCTCTTAATAAAGTATTGTTTCTGTTTATCGCATTGGGCATCTTACTCCCCACTATGCACCAGTCTTCACTGGGTTCTTTGCTAATCGCTATGGGGCATAAGGTTAATCCATTGTGGCAGGTTATGCACATGCAGCCATTATTAGCATTGATGACAGCAATTCTAATGGGCTTTTCTATTGTTCTGTTTGAAGCATCAACTGTTACTGTTGGCTTCAAGCGCAAATCAGAAACACATATGTTAACGGGATTGGGAAAAATTATTGTTGGCTTGTTGATTGCATTTTTAGTGGTTCGTTTTGGTGTGCTGATGTTTCAAGGCAAACTGGGACTGATCTTTGCAGGAGACTTTGCTTCCTTCATGTTTATCTTAGAAAACATCTTGTTTGTGATTCCTCTGATTATTCTGCTTTCACCTGAAAGAAGAGCGCAGGGTAGTAAACTGCTCATCGCCGGAGTCTGTTTATTACTTGCAGGTAGTCTGTATCGCTTTGATGCTTTTTTGCTAACGTTTAATCCTGGTCCCGGTTACAACTATTTCCCTTCGGTACCTGAAATCATGATCACCTTAGGTGTGATTGCATTTGAACTGATGGCTTACATTGTTATTGTTAAATTATTACCTGTCATGCATCGCGAAGAGCATGCTTAGTCTCGATTATTAAGGAGATATACCTTGAGTACACGAATTACAGTTGATCCAATCACCCGAATTGAAGGACACCTTCGCATTGATGTTGAAATAAATGACGAAGGCAATGTCAGTAAATCCTGGTCATCCGGCCAGATGTGGCGTGGTATTGAAAATATTCTAATTGGCAGAGATCCAAAAGAAGCCTGGACCTATACACAACGCTTTTGTGGTGTGTGTACGACCATTCATGCGATCACTTCAGTACGAGCTGTTGAAGATGCATTGAATTTAGAAGTACCATTGAATGCCCATTTGGTGCGTAATATTATTCAGGCAGCTCACGCACTGCAAGATCATATTGTTCACTTTTATCATCTATCTGCAGTGGACTGGGTGGATGTGGTTTCTGCTCTGGATGCTGATCCAGTGGCAACTTCTAAATTGGCAGAATCACTCTCAGGATGGTCTCTAAATGGGCCTCATGAAATGAAGGCTGTTCAGGAACGTCTGAAAACCTTTGTTAGCAGCGGTCAGCTTGGTCCGTTTGCAAGTGGTTATTGGGGACATCCTGCAATGAAGTTGCCACCAGAAGTGAATTTGATGGCAGTTGCTCACTATATGCAGGCACTTGATGTTCAACAATATGCCAATAAGATTGTGGCGATTCTGGGTGGTAAAACACCACATATTCAGAATGTTGCAGTAGGTGGTATTAGTAACTCCATCAGTCATGATGCACCTTCAGTACTGAATATTGAACGTTTAATGTTAATAGAAGGCTTTATTGATAAATTAGATCATTTTGTTAAAACAGCTTATATGACTGACGTTCCTGCGATTGGTGCATTTTATTTAGATTGGACTGGTTATGGTAAGGGAGTGACAAATTATTTATCCGTACCTGATTGTCCAACTGATACGAAATTATTGAACTTTGAGTTACCTGGCGGTTATATTAAAAATGGTGACTTATCGACCTTTAAAAGTATTGATGACTGGAGTAATGAATACTTCCGTAAAGGTGTTGCTGAAAGTTCTAAGCATGCCTGGTACGAAGGTGATGAGGCTTTGCATCCTTATAAGGGGACAACCAATCCTCAATATACTGATTTTCAGGATGATGGACAGTACTCATGGATTAAAGCGCCGACTTTCTATGATGAACGTGCAGAAGTGGGTCCATTGGCCGATGTTCATGTGGGGCTGGCTGCGGGTCATAAAGGCTATACAGACTACACTAATCAGTCGGTTGATGTTATTAAAGCCGTATCAAAGAATCCAGATATTCCATTGTCAGCATTGCAATCAACGATTGGTCGTCATGCTGCTCGTGCGATACGTGCAGGGGTCATGTCAGACAATCTGCGTAGCCAATGGCAGGCATTAATGGATAATGTTGCTACGGGTGACGAAGATACTTTTAATGCACCAGAATTTCCAAAAGGTGAAATATCAGGCGTGGGTATTCATCAGGCACCTCGCGGTACACTTAGCCATTGGATTGTCATCGAAGATGCCAAAATCAAAAACTATCAGGCTGTTGTTCCCAGTACATGGAATGCCGGAGCAAGAGATGCCAATGATCAAATTGGACCATATGAAGCATCACTCATGGGCAATCCTGTTGCTGATCCTGAAAAGCCATTAGAAGTACTGCGAACAGTACATTCCTTTGATCCTTGTATTGCTTGTTCTATTCACTTAGTGGATACCGAGCAAGAGGAAATTGTTAAGGTAAAGGCATTATAATATGAAAAATATTCTCGTAATCGGTATGGGTAATGTCCTGATGCAAGATGAAGGAATTGGTGTGCGTGCTATTGAGGAACTTGAAAACCGTTATCATATTCCTGAAGGTGTCACTGTAGTTGATGGTGGTACAACCGGCATGGAGCTTTTTAATCCTATTCGTGCTTGTGATCAGCTGATTGTTGCTGATGCGGTCAACACGGGCGCAGCATATGGCTCTTTGGTACGCATCGCTAATGAAGAAATCCCACAATTTTTCCAAACTAAACTATCGAATCATCAGCTAGGACTATCCGATCTTCTGGCCTTGCTGGCTTTAAAAGGAGAGACTCCTGAACATGTTGCTGTAATTGGTATGGTGCCACACTCACTTGAAACCCAACTGGGCTTAACCGATGAAGCCAAAAAAGGTTTGGATGGCATGGTGATAATGCTGGTTAAAGAGCTGGCTGATTTGGGGATCACATTGAAAAAACGTGAAAATTCTCGTATTGGTCATTGGCATAAAGAAGCAGAATATGAGGAAAACTACCTGTGTGCATAGGGGTTCCTGTTCAAGTTATCGAAGAAGGTGAGTTTATATCGCTCTGTAAAGGGCGTAATGGTGAGGAACAAGTCAATATGATGTTGATTGGTCCTCAGCCTGTCGGTACCTGGGTCGTTAATTTTTTAGGTTCTGCTCGTGAAGCCATCAGTGAAGAAGATGCCATTAACCTCAACAAAGCACTGGATGGCATGCTAGAATTAATGACAGGTAATGAGATTGATGTTGACCACTATTTCCCTGATATGGGTAGATCACAGGAACAGTCGGAGGAATCTTAATGAAAACCATTGTTGATCCACAAGATGCCGCAGACACATTATTGCAGACTTTTGAGCATATCCTTCAGGAAAATATGCAGGGCATCCCCATTCTCAATAATAAGCTACAGGTTCAAACTTTGGGTTTTCAGAAGTTTGAGGGGCGTATTATTGGTATTGTGATCACCCCCTGGTTAATGAATCTGATCATGCTGCCCAATGAAGATGATGACTGGAATGAGCTGGAGTTGGGGAAAAAAATGCCTATTAAATTTCCATCCTCTAGTCATAAATTTATGGTGAATGAAATTGATGGTATTGGCAAATGCAAAACTCATTCAATGTATTCCCCGATGCATGAATTTAGTAGTCAGGATCATGCGGTTAAAGTGGCTCAGGATTTTTTGAATGGTTTAATCGTAGAAAGAGAACCCACGGTGGAAGAGCTGGTGGATGAAGATTTGCTGGGACGTATAATGCGTGGTGAAGAAATTGATGTGAATCTGGATGAGTTTGCAGTGATAGAACCAGTCACACAATTGTCTTCACGAGCTACTGCGCAAGAAACAATAGAAACTGATGTAATACCATCCATAAATGAAAACGTGATAAACTCTCAAACAACACCAAAGATGTCTCAGGCCATGTCACGTCGTGATTTAATTCGTGGGAAATTTTTAAGGAGTTAGATATTATGTTCAGTTTGTTATTTCTGGGGTTGCTGATTGGTATGCGTCATGCTTTGGAAGCTGATCATGTGGCAGCATTGGCATCACTTACCAGTAACAATCAATCCATTAAAGATACAGTAAAACATGGAGCTGTCTGGGGACTTGGACATACCATTACCTTATTTATTTTTGGCGGTGTGATGTTATTAGTTGGCCGTTCCATCAGTGATCAACTGGTGCATGTGCTTGAATTTTCAGTAGGAGTCATGCTGGTTGTTCTTGGCATTGATGTTTTGCGTAAACTCATAAAAAAACGTATTCATTTTCACCATCACCAACATGAAAACGAACAACATTTTCATGCCCATTCTCATGAAGGTGAGAAACATCAGCAACATAATCCAGAAAATCATCAACATGAACATGGCAAAGCGTTTCCTTTGCGTGCATTGTTTGTTGGACTCATGCATGGCATGGCTGGTTCTGCTGCACTTATTGTTCTGACATTACAAACTGTCAGCTCTACTACACAGGGGGTTCTCTACATCCTGTTTTTTGGTATAGGCTCAATCTTTGGTATGGCCTCCCTTTCTTTTATAATCGCAATTCCCCTAAGACGTTCAGCACAGGGTCTCACATGGATGCATAATGGTTTTCAGGGAGTCATTGGACTTGCTACTATTGTGATCGGTGGAATGCTGATGCTTGAGAATACTCCTCTTTTATAATCCTGTCTGTTGTGGATGGCTGATGCTATCTGAAAATTCCTAAAGTTCATTCTATATCATGTAGGATTTTACCTACATGATGGCGTGTTTTCTACCATTAAAAAAATTTTTTTTGTAGGTTACTATAAAAAGTAAAGCCAGAAGTACAAAACAACGCAAACTTATTAATACTTGAAACTCTATATCTAAAATAAGCAATTATAAAAAGTAGAGTTTATGGGCTGATAATATAAGTTTCGATATGTTTAGTGTGATGAAATAGGAAAAAATTAGGTGAAGAAATTTTTTAAAAAGATTCTTGCAGCTGTAGGTCTTTCAAGTCAAACTGAAGATACTTCCAAAATATATAATGTGAATTCAACACTGTATTCAATGCCAACAATATCTGGCGATTCAATTGAATATCTTAAACCAACAAAAGAATCTTTTGAAGGGGCTCCAGAGTTTCATGAAGATGAGTGGTGTCAGCTTGAATTTTTTCCAGAATCTTTTTTAGATGATATCAAAAAAATACTGATTGAATATAAAGATTTTGAAATGAAATATAGAGCAAATAGTGGTTGGGAAAAAATATTTGTTCGGAAAATTAAACGGAATTTTTTTAAATTAAATTTGAGTTTACTTAAAAATTTTGAATGGATTAAAGATCGTCCTGCACCACTCTTAAAAACTACTTCGCACTCTCTTGGTCAGGTCAAAAATGGATTTAGTTTTTCAGTTGGAGAGGGGGCTTTGTTATATGGAGTACATTCTGATGAAGGTATTATTTCACTAGCAGCAAATGTTTTTTCAGATACGGGAAATAAAGTTCTTACAAATACCTTTACTAGTTTAAGGGAAATTGAAGAGCTCATATTAGTTGATTGGCGTGGACAAATGATAATCACTGGAACTAATAATGATGGAAAGCTGAGTATCTGGAAACCATAATTTTTTCATCTAAAGGGTTAAATTAATGGTGTTCAAGCGCAAAAGGAATCATTAGTTATGAAAGTCAAGCGGATAAAATTAGGACCCATTCATTGCTCAATCGGTTATATTGATAATGATTCAAAAAATAGACATCGGTTTTGGGGAAAAGGAGATGATGGTTCGACTGGCATAATTCGGATAAAGAAAAAGAATGATGATTCTTATACAATATTAAAATCTTTTAATTTTATTGAACATTACTTCAATACTGGAATTATTGATGTACCTCTTGATCCGGGAGAACAATATATTGCTCAAATGGGGCAAATAAATACGGATTGTACGCTTGATGAAGTTGAACAAATAAGCAATTTAGATTGGTCATCTGTTCGTAGAGATACATTTGAATTTAAAACATTTCCTTCCTTAGGCTCAAATAAAAAAACTAAATTCATATTGGGATCATGTCGTCATCATGGCTTAATTCCCATGAATCCAGGCAATCAGTCAGATACAGCCTTCAGGTCGATTTTTAAAAAACTGATAGATAAAGAAAAACCAGATTTTATATTGATGACAGGGGATCAGGTTTATGCAGATCATTTTCTTGGAGGACTAAGATTCAATGTACCGCCTAAAACACAAAAAGGCTATTACAAAAAATATTTGAAAGCTTTTAAAAAGAAATATTTTCGTAAAACACTTTCTAAGCTACCCGCTTATATGATTCTTGATGATCATGAAGTTCAGAATGATTTTAGTATTGGAAAATTTAAAGATATTGAAAAAGAAAAATATGATATTAATAGTCTCAAATGGGGATTGAGAGCTTATCAAAGTTTCCAATCAAACGTTTCTCCTGTTGTTCAAAAGGATGAAGAACTGACTCAAGATTATTATGGTGATATTGGTTATGAAAATAAACCATATCATTATGAGTTTTATCATTCGAATTGTGCTTTTTTTGTTATGGATGTTCGATGTGAAAGGGAAGGTGATCTCATGATAAGTTTTCATCAGAAAGATTGTCTTTTCAAGTTTCTTGAAAAAAATAGAAATAGAGTCAGATTTATCGTGTCACCAGTACCATTTTTTCCTGATACCAAGAAAGGAATAGGAGCACCTAAAGATAAGTGGGCTGGCCATAGTGCACAAAGAAATAAAATTCTTAAAGAGATGGAAGAGGCTAATCATAGTGATGTTATCTTCTTATCTGGAGATGTACATTGTTCATTTTCTGCAACTATTGAAAAGCAGAATTTTAGAGTTCATAGTGTTATTTCATCAGCTTTTAATTGGTGCGTGTTTGGATTGTCAAAAAATAATTTTATTTGGAATGGAATTGTAAGAGATAAAAATATTGATAGTTCATATAAACCAGTTCTTCTTTCTGATAATAGTAAATCAATAACAGTAAATAACTTTGCTTTAATAAGTGTTGATAATAGTGTTGATAATAGTATTGTTACTATTACTTATTATTCATCCTTTGGGAAACCCATTTCAAAACCGATAATGATTGATATAAATATTGAGTAGTATTTATTATTAAAGACTAATAAATCAGTTAATATTTATGGCTTTTAAAAGATAGCGCCCGTCTTTTATTTGAAAGAAATATTCATCAATAAAAGGATGTACAATTGGACTATGATTATGCTCAACTTCAAGGTTTTGCTCTGCAACATATGTTGTATGAAGTTGATTATCAACCATGACATGATACCAGGGTTTGTTTTTTGGCGGTTTGGATTTGGCGACTTGTTTATACCACTTATCAGATAACTGCATAGAATCATCCACGTTAAAAATAACACCGCGGTAATTAAATAGTTTGTGATGAACTATTTCACCAATAGAAAATTTGGCATTTGACATTTTAATATCCCTTATATATTACATTTCTTTAATGCAGTTTTTTAATGAAAGACTGCTTAATCCATGTCTGGAGTATATTGTTTGTGTTGTTTAATTAATTGTCTTGCTGAATCTCCATAACGTTTGATCCACTGTTTTAGTATAGAAGGTTTCATTCGTGAGCCATTTTTTAAATGCTCTTCAAGGCGCTGCAAACCCTCTTTAGAAATTCTTTCTTCCCTTGATACTCCAGGATGTGGTTTGTTGTTGTTCATGTTCGACATTGTTTTATAATTCTTTAACATGTTTATTAAATCTATTTCTTTTGAAAATAAATTAGTATTTATGGAATAAAACCATAAAGTATTGCGTCATATTTAACGTGATGGTGAAGTAATTTATGAAATTGCCATCAAATTTAAATATAATTATTTAGGAGATAGTAATGTTAAATTTAAAATTTTTGTGGATACTCTTTGTTTTCATGGCAATGATAATTTCAAACCAGTCTATAGCTAATGAACGTTATGGTAAGCAAAAAGTAGTCTACCATATCAACTATGATAATCCAAAAGCTCAAGCGGGTGCTTTGCGTAATATCCAAAATCATATTAATGCGACAGGTGAAGAGAACCTTGATTTACAAGTTGTTTTACATGGTAAAGGCCTGTCCTTATTGTTAGAACCAGATGCTCAAAAAAATACAAAACTAAAGCATGGTAATGCAACCGATGATATTCAAGCAAAGATCTCTGGCCTTAAAGATCAAGGAGTTGATTTTAATGTTTGTGCTAATACCTTAAAAGGAAAAAAAATTGACTATGAAAAAGATTTGTATGATGTTGATAAAGGAAATATTGTTCCAAGTGGTGTAGCTGAACTGGCACGTCTACAGACTATGGGGTATACCTATATCAAACCTTAAAATTCATTTTTTTATTTTAAAAATAGACCTGATAAAAAAGGTTTAGTCTTTTTAATATCTAATCAAGAAAATATTAAAGCCCCTAATAATTTTGGGGCCTTTTTTAGATGAATGGCATATCTTTAATAAGAACTTAAAATAAACAATTCAAACAGCAATCTGATGAAGTAGTTAACTAAAATAAGCTCAGATATTGTTATTTGGTAAAACTTATCAATAGGTGAATACTTCGGGCTACTAGTTTCTTACTGAGGAATCAATAACATTGTAAAGTTTCAAAACCAATACTATCATTAAAAAAGTTGGGTATATTGTTTAATAGTAGAGATTAAAAGAAAGGAGAAGGACATGAAGTCTTTTATTGCATTTTTTTCATTATTTTTATTAGTTGCCTGCCAATCACCTTCTATTCAAACAAATACTTCTTATTTTAAACCTGACTCTGTTTCAACCATTGAAATAACTCAACCCCTTGGTGTGGCACCCAATTTTGCCAGAGCATTTTTACAAGCGGGTAATAATATATCGCCAATAGGTTTGGATTTATCGAATGTGAATTGTGAAGTGGAAATCAATACGATTTCAGAGGTTCGACAAGTCATACAACCTGAGAAATTTAATGTTGTGGCCATTGCTCAGGAGGAAAGTTCAATTGTTATGTTAAAACCGCTTATTTTAGCTTCATTAAATTATGCATCATCAGGTCCTCCAGAAATTAAACGATTTTTTCGTTTCCATCTGTCAGCACAAGACTCCAATTCAAAATCTCAAGTAAGAGCATTGCTCTGCAGAGGTGTTTCAGAAGAACATGCTGATGCACAATTGCCAACACTTGAACAAATGCAGGCAGCAACGGGTAATTATATTAAATTTAATTTATAGTATTCTTTTCTTATGCTATAAATACTTGTGCTATTAACGAGGCTGTAGAATAACCCCTTTTTCTGTATCTTTTCATTAATTCCACAATACCGCATTCATAAACTGCTTTCAAATTTTGATATTAAAAATCATC
>JAPHSW010000270.1 GCA_026196615.1 Gammaproteobacteria bacterium
ATAGAACCTGAAGAGTCTTTAGAAATTCAAGAAACTATAGAGCCTGCAGAATCTTTAGAAATTCAAGAAACTATAGAACCTGAAGAGTATTTAGAAAATCATGAAACTGTATAGCCTGCAGAGTCATTAGAAAATATAGAACCTGAAGAGTCTTTAGAAAATCAGGAAACTGTAGAGCCTGCAGAGTCCTTAGAAACTATAGAACCTGAAGATGAACTTGACTTAGTTGATTTTGATCTTAAAGAATTTGACGATCCCAATCCATCACTCATACAAAAACATGCAACACACAAAGTTGATGATGGTGACATGGATATCCTTAATAGCCTCATTGACGGTAACACTCAGGCTTCTTCAGATAACGAACTTCTAGATGAGCTGGATGATATAAACAAAACACTTTCTGATAGCAGTGATTCACTTGATGATGAGCTTTCTAGATTGGGAAATGATTTTGACGACTTAGACAGTGGAGATGATCTTCTTGCTGAACTGGAACAACTTGAAAGCGACTTTTTGAACAACGATAAAAAAAGTCCTGTTCATTCAACTGATAGTTCTATACAAGCAGGTGGCTCTTTACATGCTGATGGCTCTCTGCACGCTGAGGGCTCATCACTCGACGATATGTTCGCATCTGATACTGGAAGTGGACAATTAGATAATAGCGTTACAGCAGTTACTGATCTGGATGAATCAACACAAAAAGAGCAAGAGCCGTTCTCATCAACCACCAAAGCCAATGAAGTTCAGGATGAAGTCGTCCCTTCATTTTTGACACAAAGTGACTCAACTAATACTAACCCAGGCGCAATGCTAGCCTGGTTAGCGGGTTCAATTATTCTTTTATTACTACTCAGTGCACAGTATTTACACGTTAATAGTTCTAAATTTGCTCAAAACCCAAATGTTAGACCATTATTAGAAACTTTATGTCCAATCACAAACTGCTCACTTCCTCTAACCAAAACACCAAGAAAGATAGTAACAGTCAATCACGATGTTCGCTCACATCCCACGGTTAATAATGCTTTGGAGATTCAACTGTCCTTTAAGAATAAGGCAAACTACACCCAAGGTTATCCAATATTGGAAATTACATTTTCAAACCCTTTAGGTGAAGTTATTGCTCGTAGAAAATTTTCACCTGAAGAGTATTTAACTGGCGATATTCAATATGCCCGTGGCATGAAAGCCCAACAAAGCCAGGAAATCAATCTAAAAATTGTTGATCCTGACCCCGGCTCATTGCTCAGCTTTCAATTCAACTATCTATAGTTATTACTAAGAAGTTGTTACTAGCACCTAAAATCAGACAGTTTTTCTGTGATATTATTTGGCCATTATAATTTTTAGTACTATTTTATGAATATAGGTCCCTGGCAATTTCACGCCCCACAATCATCAGATAAACTTAATTTTCAAACACCACCCATTTTTTTAGCTCCTATGGCTGGCATTACTGATCGCCCCTTTCGACAACTATGTCGAAAATTAGGTGCAGCTCAGGCCATATCAGAAATGGTCACATCTAAACCTGAATTAATGCACTCACTTAAAACTCAAACTCGCTTGAATCATGATGGTGAAAGTCCTCCAATTGCAGTGCAAATCTTAGGAACAGAAGCACAACAAATGGCTCAAGCTGCCCAATTTAACGTCCTAAATGGTGCAGACATTATTGATATTAATATGGGTTGTCCTGCCAAAAAAGTCTGTAATGTTTTAGCAGGTTCTGCTCTATTAAAAAATGAATTGCTTGTTAGAGATATTTTATCTGCAGTGGTTCAATCTGTACCTGTTCCTGTCACATTAAAAATTAGAACAGGTTGGGACAAAAATAATAAAAATGCCGTTAATATTGCCCAAATTGCAGAAGACGTTGGCATCCAGGCATTAACTATTCACGGACGTACTCGCGCTTGCGGCTACCGTGGTGAGGTCGAATATGACACTATAAAAACCGTAAAACAACAAGTTAGCATACCAATCATTGCAAATGGTGATATAAATAGTGCAGAGAAAGCCCAACATGTACTACAATACACGGGTGCTGATGCAATCATGATTGGTCGTGCTGCAGTTCCAACTCCTTGGATATTTGCAGATATTAATTACTTTTTAGCAATGGAAACTCATTTACCAGAGCCCTCAGTGCAAACAAAAAGTGAATTAATCCTTGGCTTACTTAATGATTTATATTCATTTTATGGTGAGTCACACGGTGTCAGGATTGCCAGAAAACATCTTATCGCAACGGTAAAACCAATGCCGGGTGGTGAGCAGTTTTGGAAAAAAATCAATAGAATTGATAATGCACACATGCAGTTTACAATGACTAAAAAATTTTTAGATTCTTTATCTTAACTTTGTTCTTTATGAACATAAGAAGAGGATAAGATTTCTAGCAAGAATTTAAGAAATATGTTTTAGTCATATAATTTAAGCTTACATAGGAACTTGTTTGCTGACTTTTAAATTGTATTTACATGACAATTGTCAAATAAAACAAACCTTTCTACAAAAATACTGAGAAGTTGTAAGCACATAGAAAAATTGACAGAAAATTCTTACAAATTTTTTTTCAATTATGTCTATAATGTTGTTCCCCGAAAGAAATAACGTATTCACCGATAATTTATTTTAGGTTAAAGTCCATGCCCACAGTGCAAGATGTTCTTAGTGATATTAATAATATAGAAACTCATGAAAGCTATGATTCAAGCGATGACAGCCCAGAAGATAATGCAATTTTACGCGATTGTGTTCGATCAGTTTTAACTAATTATATCAACGATCTTGAAGGTCATACCGTTGATGATCTCTACCAATTAGTACTTGCAGAAGTGGAAGCACCTCTGCTGGAAACAATACTGGGCCATACCAAAGGTAATCAGAGTAAAGCAGCTCAAATGCTGGGGATCAATCGTGGCACATTACGAAAAAAACTAAAACAATACAATATAAACGACTGATACGTTAAAACAGAAATAGGCATTCCAATAATTTGATGTGCCTGTCTGTTTGACACCTGCCTCTGTAAAACAACCTTAAAAAAATAAGATAAAACAATTGTACTAAATGCTGGTAACAATTATCATATCCCAGCTTTAACTCTTAGGTTCTATGTCCTTTTACTCAGGTTTAAATAGATAAAAACTCAAACTAAAGCTAAATCCCTTTCATGAAAAAAGTCATAATGACTAATTTGGAGTACCTTGAATGGCCACAATGAAAACAGCACTGATCAGTGTTTCTGACAAAGACAATGTTGTCGAGTTTGCTCAAGCATTATCAGAAATGCAAGTTAATATCCTATCAACGGGTGGCACAGCTAAGTTGCTACAAGATAACAACATTCCTGTCACCGAAGTTTCAGACTATACTGGTTTTCCAGAAATGATGGCAGGCAGAGTAAAAACTCTGCATCCAAAAGTTCATGGCGGTATATTAGGTAGACGTGGCATTGATGATGATGTAATGAAAGAACACGCTATCGACGCCATTGATATGGTCGTTGTTAATCTTTATCCATTTGAGTCCACCGTTGCTAACCCTGATTGTGACCTGGAAACAGCAATTGAAAACATTGATATTGGCGGACCAACAATGGTTCGAGCAGCAGCAAAAAATCACAATAGTGTCGCTATTGTCGTAAATCCAGGTGATTACGATAATATCATTGAAGAAATGAAAGCCTCACAAGGTCAATTGGCTAAAAACACATTATTTAAGCTGGCAGTAAGAGCATTTGAACATACAGCAAAATACGATGGTCATATTGCTAACTATCTAGGTGCTATTAAAGTTGAAGATCAAAGTAAGGAAATATTTCCTCAAACCTTCAGCCTGCAGTTTGATAAGTCTCAACAAATGCGCTATGGTGAAAATCCTCATCAAAATGCAGCATTTTATGTTGAATCCTCCCCTAAAGAAGCTTGCATTGCCACCTCAACACAGATTCAAGGCAAAGAGCTTTCTTACAATAATATCGGCGATACCGATGCCGCACTGGAATGTGTTAAGCAATTCGATGAAGCTCCTGCGTGTGTCATTGTTAAGCATGCTAACCCATGTGGCGTTGCTTTAGGTAGTAACCAGTTAGAAGCTTATGACAGAGCATTTCAAACCGATCCAACATCAGCCTTTGGCGGCATAATAGCTTTTAACCAGACACTTTCTGCGGAAACAGCTAAAGCCATTATTGATCGTCAATTTGTTGAAGTGATCATTGCTCCTGATGTCGATGAGGATGCTAAATCAATTCTTGCTGAAAAGAAAAATGTTCGTGTGCTTTCCTGTGGTCAATGGACAGATACACCAGTTCAAACATGGGACTATAAACGTGTTAATGGGGGTCTATTGGTTCAGGAGCGTGACCTTGGAATGATCACTGAAGATGATTTGAAAGTCGTCACTAAGAAAATCCCTACTCCAGAACAAATGCAGGATCTTATCTTTACCTGGAAAGTGGCTAAATTTGTTAAATCAAATGCCATTGTATATGCTAAAGACAAACAAACTATTGGTGTGGGTGCAGGGCAAATGAGCCGCGTTTATTCAGCAAAAATTGCTGGAATAAAGGCTGCTGACGAGAATTTAGTCGTCCCTGGTTCAGTAATGGCTTCAGATGCCTTCTTCCCTTTCCGTGATGGTCTGGATTCAGCTGCAGAAGCGGGAATCACTGCTGTTATTCAACCTGGTGGTTCAATGCGTGATCAGGAAGTCATTGATGCTGCAGATGAGCATGGCATTGCCATGGTCTTCACAGGCATGCGTCACTTCCGTCATTAAACTTGTTTAAGCTCTAGAGCCTGTCATTTTTCAGACAGGCTTCTAAACATTAAACCACCTTACTTGCTTTTTTTATTCTTTCCCACAATCGTTATATCATGCAAGATCATTGAACCAATAGAGTTGTTCAATATAGATCCTGAAAATTTCTTCATGTAACAGTAATCTTTAATCCTGAATAATTGCTCTCCATCCATTGCAAGAGTCATCAATCCAGTATCATCTCTTAACCATTCAAAAAAAATCATTTATGGAATGACTAATTATAGTGACTCCATCTCTTCTGACATACTCTTGTAATTTTTTCTTGCGCGCTCACGAGCATTATCATGCTCACGTTATTTCTTAGCTTTATACTCTTCTCTACGCTTCCGTTCAGCTTCATCACGCTGTCTCTTATACTCCTGGTATTCTTCTCTACGTTCCCGTTCAGCTTCTTCCCATTCCTTACGGCGTTTAGACTCTTCTTCTCGCCATTGTCGATCCTCTTCATGCTTCTGATCTTTATAATGTTTACGCTTTTCTTTTTCTCTTTTTTTCTGCTCTTTACGTTGTTGTTTTTCCCAATTTTTTCTTTTTTTCCATTCTTTACTACCAGGCTTATTTGTCTTCCAATTTTTACTCTTTGAATTGTCTCCTTCACCATATTGATATTCTGTTTCGTATTGCTCTCTCTCATACCTCTCACGATTGTATTTTTCTTGCTCATAATCATAACTTGAGTCAGTTGTATGTTGATCTTTTCTAAAGTTTTTATAAAAACGCCCTGAAAAAGAATCATCTTTGTCTTCAACAGATTCATCAACAGTTTCAACACCTGTAGTAATTGCTGCTTCAATAATAGAATCTAGAATGGAGTCACTCTGATTGCTTGACGGGTTTGTTGAGGGTGTGGGTGAAGATGTAGTTTGAGTAACCGTTCCAGTTGGAGCATGATCATCCATATAGGAATAATCTCTTGCAGATGCAGACAAGACAAACAAGCTCATTAACATAATAAGAAGACATTGATAATATGCTCTGTTTAATTGTTTCATATAAAATCCCATTCAAACCGATGTTGTAAATAAATTAATAGCTATGATTATAGCAATGATCATAGCTATTACTCTGTGAACCAACACTGAACCATTTCTAAAAACATCAACAAATAAAGAATTTAAACCAGAATAAAAATAATGTCTGAAAAAACAATTAAAAAGTTTCAAGCAAAAAAAAGCGGCTGAGTCGAAACTCAAAGCCGCTTTTGTACCTCCTTTCCAAGCTACACTTTCAATCAATTATTAAAAAAAAGATTGATTGAAAAAAGTCCTGCTTGCGGTCAATCCTTAGACCCTATACTCCCTAATCGTTCCTTCTCACATCTTCCTTGAATACATAAATTCTTCCTAATTCCATGTAATAATGGCTTACTCAACAAATATAAAATAGAAATAATCCTTATTTCTAAAGCCCTAATCACAAATCCATTTTACCAAAATAAGACAAACTGACAATTAGGGATCTCCTGTATAAGAATAATCTAATTTATTAATAATAAGCAAATTTCATCAGATAACAATTGTATATTATCTTTTGTTTCAAGGTGATAGGAATGATCACACATTTTAGCTATATTATTTATAAGAAAAAACTAATAAATTTATTCATTGTTTTTGTTAACCTGTTCACAAAGCTCTCTTCAATATTCATTTTATTAGACAAAATAATCATAATGAAATCGAAAATCATTTGTAAAAAATTATTTCTTATTTAGTCGTAAGAAAAATACAAGTCCTGTTGCAAGCAATAGCAATGGTGAAGGTAATGGTACGGCACTAGGTGGTATTTCAACTATTTTCTGAAAAGGAATAAAAGGATTATGATTTTGTTGAACACTTGAGTTTATCATTTGATTCGCAATCAACGTACCTTCAATATGGCCAGTTGAACCACTCAAGTCTGCACCTGGAGCAAGAATGCTTCCCCAGAAACCACCTGATAATTTAATCGTCTCTGCTTCGAAAAAATTAAACAATATCTTATCTGAAAAATTCATAAAGCCTGCCCCATTTGAAAAATCAATGTGTTTTCCTGCAACATTGATAATGATATTTGCATCAGCTTGTATATCACTTAACAGATACTCAACAATACTATCACTCTCATCAAGAGAAAAAACTTGTAGTTCAGATTGATTATCACCGACCAAGTTTAAACGACTATTCGTTGTAGTTGCAGTACCATTTGAAGTTAATCGAGACATTGAATGAGAAAGTTCAGTCAAGTATTTTTTTTCTGATTCAAAGTCAATAGGAAGTTCAGACATTCCAGTTTTCACAGTATATGGATAGTAGGTGATCGGGCCAATATTATTGTTACTCCCACCAACAGCAACATTACCACGAACACTACCACTTTTTGCCTCAAGGTTACCCCCAACAACAAGAGAGTAATCCTCATTTTTATTTGGATTCAGGCTAGTACCAACTGAATAACCTCTGCAATCAGCACCCAGACAAGCATTACCACCAACAGCAAGGCGCCCTTGAGTATCTGAAGTATTTTGAAAATTTTCAAAAATAAAGGTGTTATATTCACCTGCAAGTCCAAGATCAATTTTTATATTGGTCGACCAGGCGAGTTGAGAAAAAAATACAAAAAAGATAGATATAATAAAAAAATTTTTTATTATGTTAATTGCCTTAAACATAATTACCCTCAGATAAATTTAATGAAAACTAAAAACTAGCTGATAATTTTTTTTTTATGTCCAGCCAGCTACAACAAACATTAGTATATCATTATTTTCAACAATACTTATAGGGAAAACCCTACAATTGGCTATTTTTTAATCAGAAGTTTCATTATGATAATGCAATGACTTGCTTTAAAGCGGTTTCATTAATTATTCGTGCTTTATTTATACTACTTGATTCACTATAACAACGAAACTCAGGCGCATTTCCAGATGGACGAAAATGGATGATATTGCCACTGTCAAAGGTGACTCTCAAGCCATCAAGTGTATTAATATTTTTAATCTGACCAAACTCAGGGAAATCAGTTTCAATACATATTCTGTTGGCTTCATCTGTTCCCTTCGTATATCGAGAGATTATTTGTTGGCTTTTTTCTATAGCAAAATCTTTAATTCGATCACTATAGGTATATCTTTGAGGCAATTGCGCTGATAATTGAGACAATGAGATTTTTTGTTCAACACTGCTATGCAGTAATGTCAATAAAACAACAATGGCATCACGAGTGGGCAAAGCACTTAACAAAGAACCATTTTTTCTAATAGGCGTCCCAAGCAGGAAACCACCATTAGCCTCATAACCTGCAACAGCAGCATAATGATCTTCAATATAGTAATTCATTGCTTCAATCACATAAGGAGAACCAATGCGTGTCCGCTTAACATCAACAAAAAAGCCTGATTCCTCAACACAGGTATTGGAACTAACAGGCGTTACAATATGATCAATTTGTAAATATTGTGCACATAAAAACCCAACAATATCACCTCGTAACCATTGCCCGTTTTCGTCGCTAATCAATGGTCTGTCAGCATCACCATCAGTTGAGACAATGGCATCTAACTGATGCTCAACAACCCATTGCCTTGCTAACCCAACATCTTCTTTTCTCACTGCTTCGGTATCAACAGGAACAAACTGCTCAGAATAACCTAACTTAACGACCTCAGCACCAAGCTTCTCCAGTATTTCTACTATCAGTTCCCGAGCAACACCACTGTGTTGATAAACCCCGATTTTTTTACCTACCAAAGCATTTTCAGGAAAAAGCTCACAATAACGTTTTCGATACTCTTCAAGCGCTGTGGAATCAACAGCAGGGAGAAAGTTTTCTGAATCTTTAAATTGCCCATGAGAATCAAATAAGTCATCAGATAAAGTAATCACCTCATCTTTAATAATAAGTTCATCTTCTTTAAGAATTTCACTCGCTAATTTATAAAATTTAATACCGTTTCGATCATCTGGAATATGACTTCCCGTAACCATAATTGCAGGACAGTCATGTGCTAGTCCATAAAGTGCCACCGCTGGAGTTGCAATCAATCCTGTATTTATTACCTGAAAACCACTATCAATAATTGCTCTGGCACAAGCATTCAATATATTTGGTGTACTGTTTCGTAAATCACCAGCAAGCGCTATTGATGATATTTGCACATCATTTTTTATAAGTTTCTGTGTCTTTTTAATATACTGGATAAATCCCTGAGTATAGGCATAACAAACCTGATCAGTCATATCACTCACTAATCCACGAGCACCACTGGTACCAAACTTAACCTGACTGGTTTGCATCAGTTTTTCAATTGTTGTCTGCATCATTCACTGCCTACTGATTTTCTTCATTTTCTTTATCAACACATCGAGTTTCAACTCTTCCGTAATTATCATCATAACGAACAATATCATCTTCCCCCAGATAACTGCCTGTCTGAATTTCAATAATTTCAAGAGGAATAACACCAGGGTTATCCAGACGATGCATTGTGCCAAGAGGAATATAATTCGATTGATCTTCCGTCATCACAAATTCTTTTTCACCACAAACAATCTTTGCCGTGCCTTTAACAACTACCCAATGCTCTGCCCGATGATGGTGCATTTGTAATGATAATTGAGCACCTGGATTGACAATAATTCGCTTGACTTTAAAACGCTCCGTCTCTTCAAGAGTTTCATAGCTCCCCCATGGACGAAAGACTCTTTGATGCAACAATGCTTCTTCACGTTTACTATTTTTGAGCTGATTAACAATCTTTTTCACATCCTGTGAGCGTGATTTATCAGCAACAAGTACTGCATCGGCTGTTTCAACAACGACACAATTATCCATACCAATCACAGCTATCATGCGTTCTTCGGAATGCACATAACTATTCGTCAGCTCATGTTTCAAAATATCACCATGAAGCACATTACCATCCGTATCTTGTGCACTGACTTCCCATAAGGCTGACCACGCGCCAACATCACTCCAATTTGCATCAAGTGGCAAAACAACCGCCTTATCTGTTTTTTCCATCACTGCATAATCAATGGAATCTGAAGGCGATGCACTAAAAGCATCCACAGCAAGACGGCAAAAATCTAAGTCCCTGGTACCCTCTGACACAGATGTTTTAACCGCAGTATAAATTTCCTTAGAAAATAGTTCTAACTCCTGTAAAATTGAATCCGCTTGAAACATAAACATCCCACTGTTCCAATAATACTCACCACTATCCAAATATTTTTGAGCTGTTTCTAAATCCGGCTTTTCAACAAATCGCTCAACTTTATAGGCTTCATCTTTTTGCTCAATCATTTCATCAAGTAAAGCGGCACGTTTAATATAACCATAACCCGTTTCCGCTTTATCGGGCACAATTCCAAATGTAATTAATTGTCCCTGCTGAGCAACTCGATAACCTGATTCAAGTACTTTATGGAATGATTCTTTATCTTGGATGACATGATCTGCTGCCAAAATCAACATAACATCTTTGCCTGAATCATTACTGGAAATATTTTTCCCCTGGATATATTCAGCAGCAGCACAAATTGCAGGTGCTGTATTACGACCAATAGGTTCCAAAATTATCTTATCAACCTCAACACCAATTTCTTTCATTTGTTGTGCAACCAGAAATCGATGATCTTCATTGCATACCACAATAGGATCAGCCAATTCTTCAAGTCCTACTAATCGAGTCATGGTTTCCTGAAGCATTGTCTGTTCACCGCACAAGGACAGAAACTGTTTAGGATTCAACTCTCTGGACATTGGCCAAAGTCTTGAACCTGATCCGCCTGACAAAATGACTGGAATTATCATATTAATACCTTGCTTCTATTTATTTAATTTTTACCACATGAAGTAGTATTCACACTACCTATGCGCATTTAATTATCCGGTATCATAACATCAATGTCCGGATAAGCTTTTCTAAATTTGTCCTGTAAGGCTTGTTTGGACTCACTGTCACCATGGATAATTCTAATCTGTTTTGGTTTGTTTCTCATTCGCTTAACAAAATTAAACAAGTTTGTCTGATCAGCATGTGCAGAATACCCACTCAATGTATGAATATTGGCATTTATAGGATATTTTTTCCTCCTTGTGCCATCATCAAAAACGACATATCCTCCCTTGCCATATTTTTGAATAGCTCTCCCAGGAGTTCCTTGAGCCTGATAACCTGTAAATATGATATCTGTCCTCTCATCACCAATCAGTGCTTTTAAATAATTAACAATACGACCACTGGTACACATACCACTGGCCGAAATAACAATCGCAGGCCGAGCTGTTTTTTGTAAATATGAAACCGTTTCCATATGAGTTGAATGCTCATTTATAGTCATCAATTGAGAAAAATCCAGAGGATGCCGTCCTTGGTGGACTCGTCTTTGAGCTTCAGCATCCCACAGATTCGACAATTCACGATATTTTTCAGTAAATTCACTGGCCATAGGTGAATCAACAATAATTTCAACATCCTCCCAAAAATTTTCTTTATTCTTCTTGTTGTTTAAAGCACTTTGTTGATAAATAATATTTTCCAGCTCATACAATAATTCCTGAGTTCGACCAATGCTAAAAGCAGGAATCAAAACCACACCTCTGTCTTTTACTGATCGTTCAATTACCTTCTTTAAATAAACCTGTCTGTGTCGGCGTTCACCGTGGTCTTTATCACCATAGGTACTTTCTATGACAAGCTGATCACAACCGTAGGGTGGTTTTGGTGCAGAAAGCAGTGGAGCATAAGGCGCTCCCAAATCACCACTAAAAATCACTTTTTGTTTTCTGTTGCTAAGCCCTTTTACAGGGTTGGACTTATCTTTAATTTCACACTCAACATATGCCGAGCCTAGTATATGGCCTGCTGGCTTGAGATTAATCATTAATTGACACTGACTTTTATTTAACTCAATGGAAACTTTTTGACCATATTCTAGTGGTATTAGACACTTCTTAATATGAGAGATAAATTTACTGATCAAGTGACGATTTTTAGTAAAACCAATCTTTACCGCATCTTCAAGTACATCAGGTAGCAGTATTGCTGTAGCTTGAGAACAATAAATCGGCCCATTAAATCCAGCGGCCAATAAATAAGGAATACGTCCAACATGATCAATATGCACATGAGTGACGATTAATGCCTGGACAGGTTTAAGAGAGAAGTCAATGGCCATTTGCTCATGATCAGAGCCATTAGGTGAAACCTCAGCCCCCTGAAACAGGCCGCAATCAATTAAAATACTATTATTGTTATCGACATGCAGTTCATGACAGGAACCCGTGACACCATCCACGGCTCCATGATGAGAAATCCTTGCTAAAGCCATGTATTAAGTCTTGTCCTTAATATACTTTTAACAGCTATATTTTTAGTCTTATAAGTTTTTAAATAATGGTAAATCAAAATCCAGCATCAATTTATCAGCTTCCTGCATTATATAATCGTTAAAGACCATAGCAATAGGCGATAACCGTTTTCCTTCTCTCTGTACAACATACCAGTGACGATAAATAGGAAACCCCTCAGCATTGACAATTTTTAATGTTTTGGCTTTTAATTCCAACTCCAAAGTATGAAGCGAGACAATAGCCAAACCAAGTCCTTCTTCAGCTGCGTGCTTGATTGCACGATTATTACTCATATCCATTTTTGCTTTAAATTCTAAATCATGCTCAGTAAAAAATCGTTCTGCAGCACTACGTGTTCCAGAACCTTGTTCACGTACCACAAACCCTTCACTCGCAATTTCTTTCAAAGAAACCTGCTCCCTGTCAGCAAGATAATGATGTGGGTGAGAAACAACGACCAAAGGGTTTTCTAAAAAAGGCGCTGATTGTAAATTATGCCCTTCAGGAGGTCTTCCCATAATCACCAAATCACATTCATTTTTTTCAAGTAAATCTAACAAGGAGATACGATTAGTTACATCCAAACTAATACTTATTTTTGGATAAATCTTAGCAAAACGAGCAAGCAAACGAATTACAAAATGGTTGGCAGTACTGGCTACAGCCAACTTAAGATGCCCTCTTTTCATTGACTTCATCTGTGCAATGGTTTCTTCTAAATCTACCAACTGTTGCATCGTACTACGAGCATAATCCTGCATTTCCAACCCAACTTCTGTCAGATAAAGCTTTTTGCCCAACTTTTCAATCAAAGGCGTATTTGTCTGTTCTTCCAATTGCTTGATTTGCATAGAAACAGCAGGTTGAGAAAGATGAAGCTCTTTTGCGGCATTGGTAAAATTCAAATGTCTGGCGACGGCTTCAAAGACTTTAAGTTGCCGAAAGGTCAAATTCATAATAAAACCTCTTATTTGAAAAACAATTTTAAAAAACAATTTTAAAAAACAATTTTAAAAAACAATTTTAAAAAACAATATACCATAAGTTATTCCTTATGGTAACAATTAACAAATAAAGTTTTACTTTATAGTAGAATTAAATTATATTCTTTCCACCACTTGTGAAGGGCATTCTGAAAAACAGGGAATAACTCACAAAAACAGAATTTTTTATTAACAAAAAAGGAAACGGATAATGGCATTATTAGACCAAACAGGTCGCTACTCTGACCTTAGTCTTAAAGAAGATGAATTAATTGACGGCGGTAAACACGTACTGGTTGCTTATACTATGGTACCTGCTGAAGGTTATGGTTATCTTGAAGCTGCTGCTCACTTTGCAGCTGAATCTTCTACTGGTACAAACGTAGAGGTTTCTACTACTGATGACTTCACCAAGGGCGTTGACGCACTGGTTTACTTCATCGATGAAGCTGAAGGCAAAATGAAGATTGCCTACCCGATGGACCTTTTCGATCGCAACATTACAGACGGTCGTACTATGTTGGTTTCTTTCCTTACTTTGGTTATTGGTAATAACCAGGGTATGGGCGATATTAGAGATGCTCAAATGTATGACTTCTACATGCCACCACGCATGTTACAGTTATTTGATGGCCCTGCTAAAGATATCTCTGATATGTGGCGTATTCTTGGTCGTCCTGTTGAAAATGGTGGTTACATCGCCGGTACAATTATTAAGCCAAAATTAGGCTTACGTCCTGAGCCTTTTGCTGAAGCTGCATACCAGTTCTGGCTTGGTGGTGACTTCATCAAGAATGACGAGCCTCAAGGTAACCAGGTTTTCTGTCCAGCTAAGAAGGTTTATCCTCTAGTTTATGATGCAATGAAACGTGCACAAGATGAAACTGGCGAAGCTAAGTTATTCTCTGCGAACATTACAGCGGATGATCACCATGAAATGTGTGCTCGTGCTGACTTCATTCTGGAAACATTTGGCCCTGATGCAGACAAAGTTGCATTTTTGGTTGACGGTTATGTTGGTGGCCCAGGTATGGTGACTACTGCTCGTCGTAACTATGCTGGTCAGTATTTACATTACCATCGTGCAGGTCATGGTGCGGTTACTTCACCTTCTTCTAAGCGTGGTTACACTGCATTTGTTCTTGCTAAGATGTCTCGTCTACAAGGTGCTTCTGGTATCCACGTGGGTACTATGGGTTACGGTAAGATGGAAGGTGATGCGTCTGACAAGATCATCGCTTACATGATTGAACGTGATGAGTGTCAGGGACCTGAGTACTATCAAAAATGGTATGGTATGAAGCCAACTACTCCAATTATCTCTGGTGGTATGAACGCTCTACGTCTACCAGGTTTCTTCGAGAACCTGGGTCACGGTAACGTTATTAACACTTCTGGTGGTGGTTCTTACGGTCACATTGACAGCCCTGCTGCAGGTGCAACTTCTCTACGTCAAGCTTATGACTGCTGGAAGCAAGGTGCTGACCCAATTGAATACGCTAAAGAGCATAAAGAATTTGCTCGTGCTTTCGAGTCATTCGAGCACGATTCAGACGCTTTATACCCAGGCTGGAGAGACAAGTTAGGTGTTCACAAGTAAGCTTTGCTTGCAATGAACTCTAATTAGAGCTCTATTACGACAAAGCCTCTGCCTCCTATAAAGTAAGCAGGGGCTTTGTTGTCTTTAAATAGTAAAAACCTCAAAAAGCCCTTAGCTGGGTAAAATCAGTGTTATTTCTAAATAATTTCCTCTTTTTACAGGGAAGTTATTCAGGAATATATCTGTTGGCTATAACCATTTTTACACAGGAAAATACCATGAGCGATCTAGATATCGAACAGTACAGAATTACTGACGAACCTTACTATGAAGCACAGGAAGATGAAGTCGAATTATACGACGCAGCTTATAACGCCCGCTTGCCTGTTATGATTAAAGGCCCTACTGGTTGTGGTAAATCACGCTTTATTGAACATATGGCCTGGAAACTGGGCAAACCTCTGATTACAGTCGCCTGTAATGAAGACATGACCGCTTCTGATCTGGTTGGTCGTTATTTGTTGGATGCCAACGGAACTCGCTGGGTTGATGGTCCATTAACCACTGCGGCACGAATTGGTGCCATCTGTTATCTGGATGAAATCGTCGAAGCCCGTCAGGATACCACTGTTGTAATCCACCCTCTGACAGATCATCGTCGTCAGTTACCACTGGATAAAAAAGGTGAAATGATTGATGCTCACGAAGATTTCCAGCTGGTTATCTCTTATAACCCAGGTTATCAGAGCTTAATGAAAGATTTAAAACAGTCAACTAAGCAACGTTTTTCTGCACTTGAGTTTGACTATCCAACCAATTCTGTCGAAGCCAGCATTGTCGCTAAAGAAGGTGATATTAGTGATGATATTGCTAATAAGCTGGTCAAAATTGCGGTTACAGCCAGAAATCTGAAAGGTCATGGCTTGGATGAAGGCATCTCAACTCGTCTTCTGGTTTACGCAGCAAACCTGATGAATAAAGGCATTACAGAAAAATCAGCCTGCCGTATGGCACTGGTTCGCCCAATCACTGATGATTCTGATATTCGTGATACATTGGATCATGCAATAGATAGTGTTTTTGCCTAATATTTAAATAAAATTAGAGTGGAGCCGGAGCCTGAAGCCAAATTTGGCTCTGTCCCCTATCTATTGTTTTAATGGTGAGTATTGCGATGACTGATACCTATACTGAAATTACCCCTAAAGTTCAGGCTTATCGAGACCAGTTAAAATGCAGTTTTAAACAACTGGATGATGTTTTTGCTGACTGCCTTGAAGAAGCATTAACCGTGTTCAGCGAACAGGGCACTAAAGATTATCTTTCAGGTGCTTCACTGGTCTGTATGATTGGACGAGGCTTCGAACCTGTTCTGGTTTATCTGGAAGAATTACCCCAAATTGTTTCACATACTGATGAAAGTATGCTTAACACGATATCCAAGTGTGTCTGGGACTTATCTCGAACACCAAATGGTAAAGCGATTCTACCATTTCTTCAGTCACTACCTGAAGCCGCACGCCGTCTGGGTACTACAGAACAACTTCAACACTACATTGATATTGTTTTCGATATGATGAACAGAAGTACCCGATCGGTTCATGGTTTCAGTGATACCATCCCCAGCCCCGGCTTGCCTGATTTTCTGAATCAATCATCTTACCTGCTTAACCAATTATCCATCGAAGGCATCAGAAATTGGGTAGACTATGGTGTCAGCAACTATCATAGTCACCCAGAACGCCAGAAAGATTATTTTTGTCTGCAATCTGCTGACAGCCGTGCTGTTATGCAGCGTGAGCGTCATGGTACTCTGTTTAGCGATAATGAAAGAAAGCTGAGTTTATACCTTCAGGGTCTCTGGGAAGACAAGGATCAATTCGTCCCTTATTCCGAAGGTTGGGATGAAATGCGCAAACCTACCCCCTATTATGACAGTCTGGGTATTCGTATTCCGGATGTTTATGATGATCGAGATGGTATAAAAGGTATCAATCGATACCGTGCAACTATTGCCCATATTGCGGCACACCGACGCTGGACAGAACCCTTAATCGCCGATAATTTCAGTCCATTTCAACGTATTTCCATCGAAATTTTCGAAGACTCTCGGGTTGAATATCTGAGTATGAAAGAATACCCAGGACTACGAAATATATATAAAGCCCTACATCCAACTCCTCAGGAAGGAGGTTGCGATGATGTCAATCACTCCTGCCTGCTTCATCGACTGGCCATGATATCCCGCGGCATACTGGATAGTAATCACGGCTATACAGATGAGACCATCCTTGAATTCATTGACCGTTTTCATGAGTTGATGGAACAGGGTAATTCCAGTTCAAAAGATATGGTTCAACTGGGTATTTCATATATAGCCAAAACAAAACAAGCCAGCGACTCATTTCCTAAAATTATTTTTGAAAACACTGAAGTCGATTATCGAGATGATAACCGTCATATGTGGATGTTTATTGAAGAAGGTGATGAAGAAGAGGCCTTTGATGATAAAAGAAAATTCGAACGAAAAGATAAAGAAGTTGAGAAGCTACCCCCAAGACATTATCAGGAATGGAACTACAACACAAAATCCTATCGTCCAGACTGGGTCAGCTTATACGAATCATTACACTACTCAGGTGAAGCACAAAAAATTGACCACATATTAGCCAAGCATGAGCGTTTGATTAAGCAATTAATTCGCGTTCTTGAGTTGCTCAAACCTCAGGATCTGGTACGAATCCGTTATCAGGAAGAAGGTAGTGAGCTAGACCTGGATGTTGCTATTCGTTCACTCATTGATTTCAAGAGCGGTCACACACCTGACCCACGAATTAATATGAGTCATCGTCATGATGGACGTGATATTGCCGTTATGTTGTTGGTTGACTTATCTGCTTCGTTACATGAAACTCCTGAAGGCTGCGATCAGTCATTATTAGAACTCAGTCGTGAAGCCGTCTCATTATTGGCTCTTACCATTGAACAATTAGGAGACCCTTTCGCCATTGCAGGTTTCCATTCAGATACTCGTCATAATGTTCGTTATCTACATATGAAAGGCTATACTGAACATTGGGGTGATGATGTTAAAGGTCGTTTAGCGGCTATGGAAGCGGGTTATTCAACCCGTATGGGGGCTCCCATGCGACATGCTGCTCACTATCTTGAAGCACAACCTGCAGAAAAGAAATTATTGTTAATTCTCACTGATGGTGAACCGGCCGATATTGATGTCGATGATGATCAATTGTTAATCGAAGACACCCGTAAGGCAGTGGAAGAATTATCCAGTAAGAATATTTATACTCACTGCATCAGTCTGGATAAAAAAGCCGATGATTACATTGGGGACATTTTTGGTCAAAATGGTTATACCGTCATTGATCATGTTGAAAAGTTACCTGAAAAGTTACCTGAACTATTCATGACTCTTACAAAATAAAAGCCCACTTTCATCCAGAAATGGATGAGAGCTTCTGCTTCATCAGCTTTTAAATACTTCCGCTAAATACTAGTTCACAATTATTCTCATTTTTCTAAAATTCACTCAATTGACTCTTGAAGAATTCAATAATTGGCTCATACTATGCTGTGTGAACTCAACCATTATAAATGGAAAGATCATTTCAATGATCTTGAACTTATCCAAAGTGAAGCCAAACAACTTATAACTAAACTCTGGATAAATTAAGTTATGGAAGAAATAAATGGCAAAAAAAATCAGCATCCATATCGATCTGAGCAAATCCAATCGAGTCCAGCCTCAAGATGATGTAGAGTCACGAAAAAGTCATCACAGGAAAACACAAACCAAAACAATAGAATACCACTACCATTACGGTAGAATATTCATACTGATCGCAATCATATTTCTTATTGCTGCAGGTCTTTATCTTCTATTCTCTGAAAGTAAAGAAGCATCATCTCAAACACCCACATCCGATACTGCCATTAAAGAAAAACATCTATCAGTACCAACAACATCAGAAAAACCTCATATCTATGTTGTTTATCTTTTTTATGAAGAAATTAATGTCCTGGAAACTTTTCAGTTTCCAATAAAAAAACAAACACCTGAAACTCAAAAAATTCCTTTACAACCACCAATTGAAGAAATCTTTCAAGAAACAGCAGAAGAAAAACAAACTTCTGACATAAGAGATGATGTGCTCAAAGAAGCTAAAAACATTAACCTTATGAGCAAGACGCAATCATCATTACCAATTAAAATAAGCACTGAACAGCTAAATTCATCTAAACATGACTTTATTAAAATACAGTCAAAAAATTTAAGCCGAGTGTTACTAGTTAGTAATATTTATAAAAAAGAACCTGTTAATGAACTTTCATATATCGTCAAAGGAAAAGAGGACAGCGCAAAAAAGACTTACCTTTTTACACAAATTGATAATCAAGTTGGTCACACCATTGAACATCAATGGTGGTATCAGGGAAATATGGTCCATAAAAGAGAATTTCCAATTTTAGGCAAGCGATGGCGTTGCTACTCAAGTAAAAACATTGGTAAGCTTCAACAGGGTGAGTGGTTAGTAAAAGTGGTTGATAAAAAAGGCAAGATACTATCAACTGTTAATTTCCAGTACCAGATTGAATAAAACCTATTCACTACAATATTAATTCCATTAATAGACCTTCAATAATTTTGAGAGCTTATTGGTTTTTATTCAATTTCTCACTACAATTAAAGCATCTGACACATTAATGGTGTAAAAAGTTGTGCCCCCTCCTTCATTTGATAAACAACATAAACAATATCAGGAACATAAAATACCTGTCAATGAATTAGCCTTGGGTATGTTTGTCACTCAGCTTGATAAACCCTGGGAAGAAAGTAGTTTTCTTTTTCAGGGATTTATGATTACCAATAAAAATGAACTCAGTGCTTTGCAAGAAGAATGTGAATATGTTTATGTAAGAGCATCCGTAAACTCTACCAATCATACGCAAACAAACCAGGTAAACTATATCAATAAAATTCGACTCAGTGATGAAATGTCGAATGCTCGTTCAGCTTATCAAGATGCTTGTTCAGACACTAAAATTATTCTTGATACCATGAGACTTTCTGGAAACCTTGATATCAAACGAATTAATAAAATTGTTGATGATATGGTTGACAGTGTTTTAAAAAATAAAGGAGCAATGTTGCTCCTATCACAAATAAAAAATAAAGATGAATACACTGCCGAACATAGCCTGCGGGTTGGTTTATTCTCAGCAGCTCTGGGAAAAGAACTGGGGCTCAAACCACTGGAAATAAAAAATCTGGGAACATGTGGATTACTTCATGATATTGGGAAAGTAAAGGTGCCCATCGATATTCTAAATAAGCCCGGAGCCTTTACTGGGAATGAATATGAAACAATGAAGGCACATACCACTTATGGAAAAAAACTACTGATAGGAAAATCTGGAATCTATGCAGGAGCAGTGGATACTGCGTTTTCACATCACGAACGTTTAGATGGAAAAGGTTATCCCAGAGGCGTTAATTCAGAAAAAATTCCTTATTTTGCCAAAATTGTCGCTATTGTCGCTATTGCCGATACCTATGATGCAATTACCAGTCATCGCTGTTACAAAGATGCCACACCATCCATTAAGGCATTTGAAATCCTGTTCAAAAATTGTGATACCAGTTATGAAAAAGCATTGGTTGAAACTTTTATAAAAATGATGGG
>JAPHSW010000030.1 GCA_026196615.1 Gammaproteobacteria bacterium
CCATGTTTTCCAATATACTTTATGATTTTGGACGCTGGGGCGTGCTATGGAAAACGCTAATCATTCTTGCTTTGCTCTCTTTGGTTTGGCCAAAAATTAAAAATGAAGCATTTCTATCATACGGAATTCTATTTTATTTCATTTTAATTTTTCTGTTTTCTTTTGCTCGAATCCCATATCTTTCATCATGGGGAGATTCAAGTAACCGAATGCTTACTCATTTAGTTCCTATTATTATTTTCTTTTTTGCATTAAAATTTAATCTCAAATGGAAGGATTGGAATCAATTAAGCGACCTGTTAATATCATCAAACACAACCAATAAAAACTAATATTAATTAATGTGCAGAACCTATGCCTAAAAAACATTTAGCTTTGATTGTCGACGACGAACCCGATATCTGTGAACTACTTGAACTGACACTGAATCGCATGGATATCGACACACTTTCTGCCGGTGATTTACAAACAGCCTATAAGTTACTCAATGAAAATAAAATTTCAATCTGTCTTACAGATATGCGTTTACCTGATGGTAATGGCATAGAACTCGTCAAAATCATTCAGAAAAAACATGCTCATATCCCAGTTGCAATGATCAGTGCTCATGGCAATATGGATACAGCAATCGAAGCTCTAAAATCTGGTGCTTTTGATTTTGTTTCTAAGCCATTAGAGTTAGCTGAGCTCAGGAACCTTGTTAACTCCGCCATTAAACTTGCAGACAAAAACCAGACAGGCTCTGCCACCACACCTACAAATGAAATTTTTGAGGAAACATCTGCAGCAGAAACATTGCTTGGCAGCTCACCTGCAATGCAAAAAGCAATACAACTTATTAAGAAATTATCAAAAAGTCAGGCACCTATCTATATTAGTGGTGAATCTGGAACGGGAAAAGAACTCGCTGCCAGACAAATTCACCAATTGGGTGCCCGTTCAGATGGCCCCTTTATCCCTGTGAATTGTGGTGCGATCCCAGGTGAACTAATGGAAAGTGAATTTTTCGGTCACATAAAAGGGAGTTTTAGCGGTGCAACCAAGGATAAAAAAGGGCTTTTCCAAGCCGCAAATCAAGGCACCTTATTTTTAGATGAAGTCGCTGATTTACCGCTCTCTATGCAAGTCAAACTACTTAGAGCCATTCAAGAAAAAAGTATACGCAGTGTTGGGGCTTTATCTGAAGAAAAAATTGATTTACGCATCATCAGCGCAACTCATAAAGATTTAGCTAAATTAGTAAAAGCTGGTGATTTTAGGCAAGATTTATTTTATCGAATTAATGTCATTGAACTCCCCATGCCTAGCCTAAAAGAGCACAGAGAAGACATTCAACAATTAGCAGAGTACTTCATCACTCAAATTAGTTCAGAGAAAATAGAATTAGATTCCCAAGCACTGAGCAGCCTGGAACAATATTCATTCCCTGGAAACGTACGTGAACTGGAAAATATATTAGAAAGAGCCATTGCTCTCTGTGACAACAATATCATTACTGTTGAAGATCTTGGTTTATCAACGAATGCTTCAAAAGAAACCCCAGATGATAAAAACTTTTTTAATAAGCAGCCGTATTCTCATCCCTTACAAGATAAAGAACACATCATTAAAGCACTTGAACAAACTCGCTGGAATCAAAAAGCAGCAGCTGAGTTACTTGGAGTCACATACCGACAACTTAGATATCGGCTACAAAAATTAGGTATTGATAAAAACTAGTGCTTTGATTATTCAAAATAAATCTAATACCAAGGATCAATATCTAGTATCTCAAGAAGACTAGCATCAGCTTTATTTAGTACAACTAGCATATCTTTTTTCTTACCCTGTATCGGATAAAAAACCATTTCATCTTGTTTAAGGTTGTACTTGATTGTCACTCGATTAAGCATATCTAGTACCATCTTATTTTTATTATGCTCAATGACTTTGTCAATTATTAATTGGTGATCATCATTCACAATTAAGTCAGAAAAATCATTATAAGCACGATAAAGCTTTGGATAATATTCTCGATCTTTGCCTCCAGCTAAAGCATTCATCATAATAGCTTCTCTCTCTTTATTATCTTTTGGCTTCGTTATATAAATGAGTTTTGGCGTGGAAAAGAGGCTATTCAATAAACTTTTATCAACCAATTCATCCGTATCAATAATAGATGCAGGTATTGGAATAAAACGATCCACAATAAACCCCAGATATTGGGGCCTTTCATTCATAATTGTGAAAGCACCATAACCAAAAGCAACAATTTGAACCATAGCAATAATAGAAAGATCCATTATTAGGCCTTTTTTTCCTTTTTTATACACAATTGCTGTCATTCCAGGCCCGAGCACCAGATCAACACCGACTAATACTAGAATAACAAACAGTCCCCCCTCAATTAAAAGTAATTCCTCTGGATACCAGATAAAATAAACAATCAATAGAAATGAGAAAACAATAGCAGCACTGATACTAAAGTGTATACAAAACGCTTTAAATTTGTCCATACCAAACCCTATATTATAAACCAGCCAAAAATATCATATTATCTTAATAAAGGATATACCAAAATGTTCATAAAAAAGCCTCAGAAATATTTTGACATAAATTTCAGCCTAAGATACAAAAATGACAAATAATGACAAATTGTCATTTTTAAATGACAATAGCTCGTTATGCTAATAAGATTAAAATACAAAAATCAACTTAAAGCCAATAAAAACAACACATTAAAATCAAAGAAACTTATTGGCATATTATATGCTTAAAACTAGTTGTTAATAGCAATTTTATATGACCTTAACTATATGAATTGCTAGTTATAGATTTCATTAAAGGAAAAAATTATGAAAAAAATCCAACAAGGTTTTACCTTAATCGAATTAATGATTGTAGTTGCAATTATTGGTATTCTAGCCGCTGTTGCTATCCCGGCTTATCAAGATTACACTATCCGCGCTCAGGTTTCTGAAGGTTTGAATTTGGCAGGCACTGTTAAAAATGGTTATTCTGACTTTTACAGCAACCGTGGTCGTAACCCAGTAGGTACTGCAACTAACTTAAATGTTGCCTGGTCACTTGGTATTACCCACCCCTTAAGTATTGCTGGTAATTATGTCACCTCCATTGGTATTGATGCCCAGGGCATTATTCGTATAACTTATGGAAACAGAGCAAACAACAATATTACTGCAGCAAACAACAGAGTAGTTGCAATGACACCATATCTTTCAGCTGCAGGTTCAAGCAATGTTGTTTTTGCCTGTGGTAATGCTTCCCAACCTGGTAGTGCTGTATTTATTCCAGCATCTTCTGGTGGTGGTGGTGCACAAGGTGTTATACCAGCAGCCCCTCCAGCTCATGCAGGTTTTACAACTGTATCAAATAAATATTTACCATCTGATTGCAGATAAAATTAGTATTGCCTTTAGGCTTTCTAAGGAGACGGGTTCATTGTATGAGCCCGTTTTTTATGAATAAAACCAAATTATCCACTTATACTCTATTTTTATTTTTCATACTGATAACAGTTTCGCTCTACTGGCCTGGATTATATGGCCCTTTTCTTTTTGATGATTTTCCCCATATTGTTTATAATCCTGCACTTCAATTTAACAATATAAATATTGATTCATTCTTTCAGGCTGTCCTCGGACTTGATATTGGTCCAATAGGCAGACCACTAAGTAACTTAAGTTTTGCCCTTAACTCTCTTGTATCTGGTACTCAATCAGCATTTTATTTCAAGCTTACCAATTTATTTATCCACCTGCTAAACGGGCTAATTCTATTTCTCCTAATTAATAAAATTTCCTTCTATCTGCTTTCTTGTCAACATAAAGAAAAAGCATATGCTTTATATATTGCATTATTTACTGCTGGTTTTTGGTTAATTCATCCATTTAATCTTTCCACGGTACTTTATGTTGTCCAACGCATGAATGGACTTGCTACTTTATTTATCCTTCTCACACTTTTAAATTATATTTTTATACGAGAAAATTTTAATGGCTGGTCATTGAGCAAGAAAATACTGTCATTTTCTAGTCTTATTTCTTTTTTCTTGTTAGGAATGCTTTCAAAAGAAAATGCTATACTGGTAATTTTCTATATTTTTCTAATTGAAAGTTTCTGCTTTAAATTTGACTTTGAAAATTTTAAATTTTTTAATTTTTCTAATGAACAACTCAAGAAAGCATATTATTTTTTAATCGCCTTTACCACTACATGTTTTATTGCTCTTCTAATAAAATTTAGCCTGAATTACAGCTTTCGAGAGTTCAGTCTTACAGAGCGATTAATGACAGAAACACGTATCATACTATTTTATATTCGTTTAATCTTAGTACCTGATATCACTCAAATGGGCCTGTTTCATGATGACTTTATTATTTCCACCTCTTTTTTCAATCCCATATCCACTTTATTAAGCAGTCTATTATTAATTGGCAGTGTAGCTATTATAATTATCGTCCGTAGACGCTTACCTGTACTTAGTTTTGGTCTTGCTTTTTTTTTACTTTCTCATACTTTAGAATCAACAATAATTCCTTTGGAATTAGTCCATGAGCATCGAAATTATTTCAGCTCATTTAGTCTCATTTTTATATTGGTTTTTTATTTAATAACAAGCAATATCAAGTCAACATTAAAAATAAGTTTAATCATTTTATTAACTGCTTCACTGAGTATCCTCACCCTGACAAGGAGTCATGCATGGGGCGAGCCACAAAGACTTGCCACCTGGCTTACTCAGCATCATCCCCAATCCACCAGAAGCCTATTGACTGCTGCAACGATGCAATTGGAATCAACTAAACCTTCTGAGCAGGAACAAGGGCTTATTTTAATGGATAAGGCATACAATCTTTCACCAGAAAAAATTATTACGACTGTCGCCTTGATCAATACACTCTATATTATGGATATCCCCGTTCCTGATGAGTTATTAGAGCAGCTCATGAAAAATGGCAAAGAAGGCTTTTTAACACCTGGAGATAATGCCATAATACAATCTCCAGCCAAACAATGTGATACTCAAAATCAATGTCTTTGGCCCGATGATATTTATGAACAATTTCTGCACAACGTATTAAAAAACGCAACTTTAAGAAAAACTGCCGAATGCCGTATTTATACAAATTTAGCAGCAATTAAAAGTCGTCATGAAGATTTAGATTCTGCAATTATTTATGCAGGAAAAGCACTTGAATGTGATCCTGATTCTGCTCAAAATCATTTAAATTATGCAAATCTACTAATTTATAAGGGTGATCTGAATACATCGGTTCAACATATTCTGATTGCAAAAATGCTGGATAAATCTGAACAAAATCAACAACGAGTTGAAAATAATTTAAAAATTATTCAGAATCTAAGTAAATAAAGTAATTTATTATTTAATTCATAGGATTATTCTGAATAAATGTCTTCTAATAAAATACTAATTCTCACATCTTCATTCCCTAACAAAGATAACCAGACAAGTAATGGTTACTTTGTTTATGAGTTAGCTAATAAACTATCAAAAGAATTTTCTGTCCATGTACTCTGTCCTCATGCCTCAGGTTTAAAGAAGATTGAAAAAAGCAATGAAATAGAGATTACCCGCTTCCAATATTTTTTTTCTTCCCTTCAAAAACTTACTTATGGCGCAGGGATTTCTGAAAACCTTAAAACAAACAAACTTAATTATTTATTAATCATCCCATTTATCATCTCACAATTTTTTTCAACGATTAAACAATTAAAAAAAGAGTCATACAGTTTAGTCCATGTCCATTGGCTAATTCCTCAAGGTTTAACCTATGCATTAATACGTTTCTTTCTACCCAAAAGTCCCCCGTTTATTATAACTTCTCATGGTAGTGATATTAATAAATTTAACAGTCCTGGCATTCTTATTAAAATAAAAAAATGGGCCATAAATAAAGCATTTAAACTTATCACTGTCAGCCAGTCACTTAAAATTACTTGTCAGAGTCGATATAAGGTATCTTCTGATCACGTGCTCCATATCCCTACAGGTATCGATACTCAGATATTTAAAGATGAAAAAAAAATAAGAAATAATGATTTTCTTTATATTGGAAGGTTAATTGAACAAAAAGGAATTTTGGTCTTATTGCAAAGCATTTCTTTATTAATTAAAGAAAAACCTGACGTACAATTAACGATAGTAGGAGAAGGGCCTCTAAAA
Source organism: Gammaproteobacteria bacterium (assembly GCA_026196615.1). Taxonomy (GTDB): domain Bacteria; phylum Pseudomonadota; class Gammaproteobacteria; order GRL18; family GRL18; genus GRL18. The sequence continues at coordinate 6,188 of JAPHSW010000030.1, forward strand.
GGTGAAATTAAAAATTTCATTCATAGTCATAATCTCAGCAACAATATTCATCTATTAGGTTCAGTAAAGCACACCGAAATACCACATTTTTACAATACACATAAATTTTTAATCGCCCCTTCAATTAAACCCGAAGGCCTGGGACTCACACCCATTGAGGCAATGGCATGCGGTTGTATTCCTATTGTCTCTGATATACCAGCACTCAATGAGCTGGTTAGTAATAAAACAGGTTATCTAGTCAGTCCTAATAACAGACAGGCTTTATTTGAGAAAATGGAATTTGTATTAAATCAATCATCCCAACTCCAAACAAAGCAAAAACAAGCAATGAAAGAGTTTATCAATCAATATTCATGGGACATCATTGCAGAACAACATTTTGTTCTATACAAACATTTACTTGAGTCACAGAATAAATAAACTTTTGACTGATATTATGCAGTCAATCATATAATACTGTTTATATTTTACATAAAAGCTATAATGTCTATTCTTTATATGAGAATTTTATATGTATAAAAATAAATCCCTGGCAATCGTTGTGCCTTGTCACAATGAAGAAACACAAATAAAAAAAGTTATCAGCACTCTCCCTGATTTTGTTGATATGGTTTATATCATTGACGATTGCAGTGATGATAATACTTATGAAATATCTCAGTCTCTTTCTGAAGAATACAATAGCTTTAATATCACCGTACTCAGACATGAAACCAATCAGGGTGTCGGTGGTTCAATAGCCAGCGGTTATAAAATGGCACTAGAAGCAAAAGCTGACATCACTGTTGTGATGGCTGGTGATGCACAAATGGATCCTAATGAGCTACCCGATATCATTGATCCAATTGTTAACGATAAAGCTGATTACACTAAAGGTAATCGATTATTCAGTGGACAAGCCTGGGAAATGATTCCTCATGTTCGCTACCTTGGTAACTCTGTATTATCCCTGCTAACAAAAATCGCTTCTGGATACTGGCATGTCGCTGACTCCCAATCAGGATATACTGCAATAAACCTCAAAGCACTTCAAACAATCAATTGGGATAAGATGTATAAGAGGTATGGACAACCCAATGATCTGCTTGTCCGTTTAAATATCTATGATTTCAGAGTCAAAGATATTCCTATTAAGCCCATTTATGGCGTTGGTGAACGTTCAGGTATAAAACCAATACGAATGATCCCTAGGCTCTCCAGGCTAATTTTTCGTTTATTTTTTTATCGTTTATTGCACAAATATATAATTCGTGATTTTCACCCCTTAGTTTTTTTCTACATTTTCGGTTTAATTTTATTTCCGATCGGCTTTTTCTTTGGTTTGTATTTAGTGGGTGCTCGAATATTTGTTGGCCCAATAGAAGAAACCAGTGCCTTATTCTCTGCCCTATTTACAATTACAGGCTTACAGTTTTTACTTTTTGCTATGTGGTTTGATATGGATACTAATAAGCACCTGAAATAAAAATCATATTATTCTAAATAAGGTATCTACAAATGCTTTTTAACAGCAAACTGAAAGAATTACTTAAAAAAATTTTTCCATTTTGGTTATTAAGACATATTAATATACTTTCAAAAATTTTTTTCCAATCTGGAAAGATAAATCATCTATTCAGTAGCCTTTATAACTATTTAAAGTGGTTTTTATACAATAAACCATTTAATAAAACAGCTATCGCTCATCTAATTAATAATAAAAAAACACTTGTCTATCCAGATTCTGACTCTGGTGTCTCAGATTTATTACTTTTAAATGAATATAAACATCTAAAGTTTATCCGTTCTCAACTACCTGAAAATGCTTTTGTTATTGATGCTGGCTGTAATGTAGGTAATCGGACCTTGTCCTTATCAGATAAAATATCTGGCGCCTTAATGATTGATGCCAATTCATTATCTCTATCAAGAGCAAAAGATAACTTTCAATTAAATAACCTTGATCTAGAACGGTTTCATCAAGTACATGCAGCTGTTGGAGAAAAATCTGGTGAAATTTATTTTACTGATCTGGGTGGAACTTCAACAAAAAATAAAGCTGTGCTCATTGATGATACGATAAAAAATAATGAAAATGTTGTTAAAGTATTAATGACGACAATTGATATTGAAATGAAAAAGCTTGGTAACCCTGATTGTCATTTTATTAAAACTGATGTGGAAGGAAATGATTTACTTGCCCTAAAAGGTGCAATAAACACAATAACAAATAATTCAACAAAGTTAATTATGTTTGAGCGATGGGAATCTATCCCCATTGATGACTTTATACATTTTTTTGAAAAAATATCCTGGCAAGTATTTACTATTAATAATGACCTTCAAAAATGCTTTGATAAAAGTATAATGAATCAATGTAATAATCTATTTGCCGAACCCATCTGATATAAAACTATAATTATTAAGTATAGAAGAAATTATGAATATTTGTCTTATTGGTGGTTCAGGCCGTTCTGGAACAACTATATTATCAAAAATTTTTGCTTTACACCCTGATATGGCAGATGTACCAGAGTGGCGATTTTTAATTGATCCTGATGGTATTATTGATTTTTACAACTCATCTGAGAACTGGTCTCCCTATCATTATAATTTACATCTTCATCGCTTAGAAAAACAATTAAACAAAGCTTCTCATACAAATTTTTTCGAACGTCTATTACATTATTTTGATCAATTATTATTCAAAAAATTAAACATTCCTATTAAATTATCTACCAGTTATTCAGGGGTTTCAGCCACAAGTTTCTCGCCAAACTATAATCAATACAGTGCAGAGCTAATTAATTCTTTAAGTGACTTTGAATATATGGCTGATTGGGAAGGTCAAAACTTTACTGAACACCGAAAACAATTTTATAAGAATTTTTCAGGAAAAGAAGAAATAGCTATATTCTTAAGAAAATTTTTAACAAATATAATGGTTGATGTAACTAATCAACAGGATAAAGAACATTATTTGGAAAAAAATACCTGGAATATTTTATGGTTTGATAAAATTCTCGAAATACTCCCAGATGCAAAACTAGTACATATCTACCGAGATCCAAGAGATATCAGCGTTTCTTTTTCTAAACAATTATGGATGCCTAACGATGTAGTACAGTGTGCAAAAATTTGTAAAGATATTTTTAATCAATGGGAAGAAATAAAAAAACGAGTCCCTGATGAAAGTTATTATGAACTTTCATTAGAAAGTCTAGTTGAGTCTTCTGAACAGAAAACAAAAGATATTTGCCAATTTTGGAATATTGACTGGGATAGAAAACTTTTGGATATTGATTTATCACGTTCAAATTCAGGTAGATGGAAATCTGAACTGAATCAACAACAAAAAGAAAAAGTTAACTCAATACTCAACAATACAATTGTAAGGCTTGGATATGAGTAAAAAATCACTAACTGGATATATTTATTCTGCTCAAACTTGTGAAAAAATTGATAATGTATTAATTAAATTATTTGATAAAGATAGAATTTTACTAGAAGAAATTCATCCTCAAAATAGTTCATGGGAAATATTAGAGCAAAAAAAACTTCATGAAGTTATTTTTACTGCTCCTGGTTTTTGTGATAAAAAATATCCAATAAATGAACTTCCAGAAATGATTCGGCTCTTAGAGAAACAAATTATTGGTTATCAGGATAAACTTTGGTTTCAACAAGAAGAGCTTGTTCATGTTTTTGTTCATTCAACAACAGATTATAGTGCTGAAATTTTTCGACATGGATTGATTAAACAAAGCATAGAAAAGTTTTCAAATCTGGCAGCTAAAACACAAAAGGTTCCTGATTCTTTTTTTGTTGAGGATGGGTTAGATTGGCAGCAAAGTTTTGAGTATACAATACCAAAAAATTCTAAGCCTGGTATTTACAGCCTATTATTAAAAGCTGAAGGTTGCGAAGATTTTGCAATACCTTTTACTGTTTCTGCAAAAAAAAAGAGCGAAGCAAATATTTTAGTATTGGCAAGTACCAATACCTGGCAATCTTACAATCTATGGGGAGGTAGAAGTCGTTATAGAAACTTTGAAGAACAGTATTCAGAGGATTTTATTTCACCCAAAAGACTA
>JAPHSW010000203.1 GCA_026196615.1 Gammaproteobacteria bacterium
ATCATTAAGGCCAGTTTTAATTTTGTTCCCACACCATCCGTACCAGAGACTAATACAGGATTTTTGTATCGATCCAGAGGTAATTCAAATAAGGCACCAAAACCGCCAAGACCACCAAGCACGCCAGGTCGCTTCGTTGCTTTAGTATAAGGTTTTATGCGCTCGATAAGCGAGTTACCCGCATCTATATCTACACCTGCATCGCGATAACTGAGAGATTGCTTGCTCACCTGGCTACTCCAAATATTTAAGGGGGGAAATTCAAAAGGGGGTATTATACTGCAAATGTAATTATAGAATCCACAAATCGATGCCTCTTGCCAACAGTTGCTGAGACATGTTGGGATGATTTGTTAATTATTGCACTAATTTCGAGCCCAATTTCAGCCAGCATTATACTAATGGGGCATTTTTTGATACTCTATCGAGTTATTAGAGAAATCAATTCTTCGTTTAAAATCGAGGAAGTAAAAAGGAACCTACACCTTGAATTGTAAGCAAACTAGTGAACTTTATTTTGTTCGTCAACTATCATTCCTATTTATTCTTTTTAGTAGTCTGTTGCTGATTCAACCTGCATTTGCTGTCAGTATGAGTCAGCTGTATGAATCAACAATTCGAGTTGATTCAACAGATTCTAAGAAAGAAAAAACTGAAAAACAGTTGATTGCAGAAGCATTTACCAGTGTTTTGATTAAGGTTTCAGGGCGTTCAGATGTGAGCTCATCAACTGCTTATAGTGCTATGCTGAAAAAAGCAGAAGGTGCAATTTCACAATTTCGTTATGACAATCGAACTATTGCAACAGCTTCAGATGAAGCAAGTGAGTCTTCTGAAGAACAAAAGGAAGAAAAAGAGAAATGGTTTTGGGTTCGTTTTAATGCCAAAGCAATTAATGATTTATTAAATGAAGCTCAGATTCCCATTTGGGGAAAAGTCAGACCTGAAACTCTTATCTGGTTTTCTCAAGAAATTAAGGGAAAGCGTCAGATGCAAAGTCAGCATGATGAACCAGAAATTTATGCTGTTTTTAAACGTCAGGCAGAGCAACGAGGTATTTCATTGATATTTCCTTTTATGGACTTACAGGATCAGTCCAGTATTTCGGCAACAGATATCTGGGGAAATTTCAATGATGCTATTTTATTGGCATCAAAGCGCTATCAGGCTCAATCAACACTGACATCAAGACTTTTTAAAGATCCCAGCGGCTTATGGGTAAGTCAATGGAATCTATTAATGTTAGGTGAAGTACAATCCTGGGAAATTAGAGATGAAAAGCTTGAGCAGGTTCTGGCGGCTGGTATTAATGAATTAACTGATAAATTATCTCGTCAGTTTACTCAAGTGGTAAGAGAAGATGATGACTCAGGTGTATTAGTTCAAATCAATAATGTTGGCGACTTTCGAGCCTTTCAGGAAGTTGATGACTATTTACGCAATTTGGCCACTGTGAAATCAATTAGCCTAATGCAGACAGAGCAAGATAAAGTGATGTACTCAATCAATTATCTCAGTAGTAAAAATTCATTAATTCAGGAAATTCGTCTTGGTGATCTGCTTAATTCTGTTGAGCGTAGTCGAGTGGATAATGACCAATACAGCAATGCAAATGCTGATAGTAATTATAAACCAGTGATACTGGATGACTTAGACAAAAAAAATTCAGGTCAGGATCAGTCAACACCTCAGCTCAGTGACAGAGAAAAAGCATTAAACTCACTTGAACAATCACAAGAGAATTCTCAAAATAAATCGCAAGTAACTGATGGTAAAGCAACCACTACTCAAATGGTAGAAGAGAAACCTGTGGATATTCTCATACCTGAGCTGGAATATTGGTACGCCAAATAGGATAAAGTGATGACCGAATCACAAAAATGGATGTTACTGTCAATAGTATTACTCATTGGCTGGCTCTTTTATCTATTGTCACCCATATTAATGCCTTTTCTGGTTGCGGCGTTTGTTGGCTATCTTGGAGACCCTCTGGTTGACAAACTAGAGGCCCGTAAACTTTCACGAGGTTTATCTGTCACTATTGTATTTATTATTTTTACAATACTTCTCTTAGCGACTATTTTTCTGCTGGTGCCATTGCTGGAAAATCAAATTGTTGCATTATTGAATAAATTACCCGCTTTTATTGATTATATTCAATCTGATATTGTTCCTAAACTATTGAGTATTACCGGACATATTTCAGGAGATAGTACTCAAAACCCAGGCCAGAGTCTGGATTTTTCTATGTTTAAAAAGGCAATTGCTGATAACTGGCAGAGTATTGGTGGCTTTGCTGGCTATGTGATCAACTCAATATCAAAATCTGGTTTATTAATTGCTGCCTGGATATCAAATCTGGTTTTAATCCCTGTGATAGCTTTTTATTTTATGCGAGATTGGGATATTCTTGTTGAAAAAATCTCTCACCTTATTCCTCGTCATATTGAACCTCTTGTGACTCGTTTGGCGAAAGAATCAGATGAAGTACTAGCTGCTTTTATGCGGGGTCAGCTTTTAGTGATGGCCTGTCTGGCTGGAATATATTCTACTGGTTTATGGATTGCAGGATTAGAGCTGGCTTTGCTTGTTGGGCTTTTAGCGGGTCTGGTCAGTTTTGTACCCTATTTGGGGTTTATTGTTGGTATTCTTGCTGCAGTGATTGCATCATTGATGCAATTTCATGACCTGACTCTTTTACTTTCAATCTCAATTGTTTTTGGTGTTGGCCAATTAATTGAAAGCATGATCTTGACACCATTATTAGTAGGGGATCGCATTGGTTTACATCCCGTAGCAGTCATTTTTGCCATTATGGTCGGTGGTCAATTATTTGGTTTTGTCGGTATTCTGATTGCATTGCCTGTCTCGGCAGTTGTGATGGTGCTCTTACGTTATGTTTATCAAACTTATGTCTCCAGCACGCTTTACGAAAGTCATAATGAAAATCAAAGCTAAGCACTTTATACGACCCATCTTTGCAAAAAACATAGAACATATTTAGGAATTACATTTTACATGCCACAGTATCACCTTCTTAGAAAGCGTCTTAATGCGATTTCTGCATTATCTGAATCTCAGTTGCTGACAGGAAATAAAATTGGTCTTGAAAAAGAAAGCTTGAGAGTAAATGTTTCAGGAGTAATTGCGCAAACACCTCATCCTGAATCACTCGGTGCAGCTTTAACTCATCCATACATCACCACAGACTACTCTGAAGCCTTGAGCGAGTTTATTACACCGCCTTTTGCTCAAATTACAGAAGGACTGGAGTTTCTTCAAAATACTCAGAAATTTGTTTATAAAAACCTTGAAAATGAACTGCTTTGGGCAACCAGTATGCCTTGTGTGGTTGCTGGTGAGTCAAGTATACCGCTGGCACATTATGGTGATTCTAATGCCGGTACGATGAAAAATGTTTATCGAAGAGGTCTTGGACATCGCTATGGTCGAGTAATGCAACTTATTGCTGGAGTACACTTTAACTTCTCACTGAGTGAAGCATTCTGGCCTGTATTGCAAGAAGCTGAAGCGAATAGCCAGGCACCTCAAGATTATATTAATAGTCGTTACTTTGACTTAATTCGAAACAGTCAGCGTTTAGGTTGGCTTGTTCCCTATTTATTTGGTGCATCACCTGCGGTTTGTAAATCATTCCTATTGGGAGACTCAACTACTCTGGCTGAGTTTGATGAAAGCACTTACTATGAGCCCTATGCCACTTCGCTACGAATGGGAGATATTGGCTATCAAAATAATAAAGAAAATGAGTCTGGTATCAAAGCGTGTTATAAAGATATTGACAGCTACATCAGTAGTTTGGATTGGGCAATCAATACTCCTTATGAAGGTTATGAAAAATTTGGATTGCTTAAAAATGGAAAATACCAACAACTGAATACCAATATTCTGCAAATTGAAAATGAGTACTATTCTACTATTCGTCCCAAACAGATTTTGCAGGGGAATGAAAAACCAACAATTGCTCTAAGAAAGCGTGGTGTGAAATATGTTGAATTGCGTTCATTGGATGTGAATGCTTATGATCCTTTGGGGGTCAATGAAACCCAACTTCATTTTTTAGAAGCCTTTTTACTGTTTTGTTTATTGCATGAAAGTCCTGTGATTGAGTTACCAGAACGTGCAGAGGTGGATCACAATGAAATGTTAACTGCACATCAGGGACGCAGGCCAGATTTAAAACTATCCCGTACAGGAAAAAATCAGACTCTGAAAAGTTGGGCAATGGAAATTATGCAAGAAATGGTTGGCATATGTGAGTTGCTTGATGGTAATGATCCACAAAAACCATATTCAGCCAGCTTGAAAAAGCAGACGGAGAGAGTGTCACACCCTGATATGACACCATCTGCAAGAATGTTAGATGATATGCGACAAGACAGTGAAAGTTTCCACCGTTTTGCTGAACGTATGTCCCGTCAGCACTTTCATTATTATAAAAATCTGGAGTTGGCCACTGAGCAAGAGCAGTTCTATATTAATGAAGCCAAAAAATCCAGACAAAAGCAGCAAGAAATAGAAAGTGCAGATAAGCTCAGCTTTGAGGAATATCTTGCTGAGTATTTCGCTCAAAAGTAAAAGTTATCAAAATAAGAGCTTTCAAGAATAAATAGAGATGGACTAGTATAGGCGTTTGTTTGCTAACTAGAAGGCCGCTATAACTATTTAAAACAAATGTTTTTCAATAAAGTCCCGGACGAAAGGCTCCCGCTGAGCACTATGGAACCGATCAACTTCCTCACCATTAACAAAAGCGATAACGGTTGGAAAGCCTCGAACCTTATATCGACCTGCAATCCGCATGTTCTCATCAGCATCGACTTTAGCAAGTAAAAAACTGCCTGCATATTCCTTGGATAACTTATCTAATATGGGCATAAGTACATTACAAGGACCACACCAGTCAGCACTAATATCAACCAAAACGAGCCGCTTTTGTGACTCTGCAATTGCCACTTGCTCAAAGTTTTGTTCAGTTGCATCAACAACAAAATCATCAGAGCTTAAATTGATGTGTCTTTCAGGGTGGGCATGTAGATCCATAATGTCACTCGTTAATCACTTTTATGAACAAAGGATTGTAAAAAAGGTATGTAAAATAAGAAGTGGTATTATCCTGAATCTTCAAGACAAGATCTATGCTTTTTAAATATTTTACAGATATAAAAAAGCCTGAAGTACTTTTTGTATTTCAGGCTTTAACAGATTTTTATAAGTTACAGATAAAATATTTTTATTCTTGTGACTTATAACTGATTACTGTTTATTTTGCTGCTGGTTGAGGAGCTGGTGCTGGCTGTTGAGCAACAGGGGCTGGTGCTGGTGCAACAGGAGCAGGACCATAATAACCATAAGGCGCGTAACCCTGATCATAGTAGGAGTTGTTTCCGTAGGTGTTCATACGGTTGTCCATATTGTTATAACCATTACCATAGGCATTACCATAGGCTGAACCACGTGTATTACCTCGTCCACGACCACGACCACTGCCTTTAATTGTAATCTCGAAGTCACCATCCATGTCCGCATCACCTGAACCGTCACCCCAGCCATTACCATAACCATTGCCATAAGCATTGTTATTCATGTTGTTGTAGCCATTGCCATTCCAGTTAGTGTTGCTGTTGCCATCATCAGCCCACCATGCATTTGCAGACATTGAAAGAGTCGTGACACTTGCGATTGCTGCTGCAATAAGTAGCTTTTTCATTTTATACTCTCCAGTATGTGTTCTTTTTTCTGTATTTTTTATCGTTATTCAGGATTTTTTAATACATGTTGTTTCTTTTTTTATATGTTGGAATTAAGTATATTTGTGTCTATTAATATAAGCAATTAGTGATTTCCCTAATATTTCATATTTTTTATGAATTTATCGTTTTTTTATAAGCAGAAATGAGTCTGCAATTGAAAAATAGGGGGTGAGTCCCTATAATTAGAGTATGGGGATGAAATGGCTTCGACAGAGATTGGACCCCTAATGTTCATGCCGAGTGACTTCAGTACTCTCGTTAAAAAGTCTGGAAACTTAAAGTAATTGCAAACGATGATAATTACGCTCTAGCCGCTTAAAAACCAGCTAGCTTTTGACTACCTTTATCTGTGGGGGTTACTCAGAAGTCACTTTACACAGTTTTCGCCCGCTATTCAGTCCGAGTTTAGCAGGTTAAACTTTAAACGGACTCGTGAACTTCTGCCCTGGCTACCCGTCAGTCGTTCATTAAAACTATCGGTAGTGCTAAGCATGTGAAAGGCAGAAGGCAGAATGTTTTTGGACGCGGGTTCAACTCCCGCCATCTCCACCAAACACTACGTAGTACCTAAAAAGGGCTCATTGAGCCCTTTTTTTATGCCTGTAATATCTGTTATACACTTCAATAGATAAAGGAGATTGTGGTTGTGAGAGAATTATTGATATAAGTTCTTTAATTTATTCATAAAAAATCGTTCGCTCCAAAGTGATAAACTTTTTTGCTCTACAGGTTTTAAAAACCTCTCTACGTCATTTGCAGCTTCCTTCCAATCAATAGAAGAGATTTTCTCGCCTAATGCATTGATAAGCCAATCCTGATCAATATCAAGTTCCTGACCTTCCCAATGTCCATGTTGAATGAGTGCATTTTGTAGTAACAATAAATTGGGTGTAACATCCTGAGCGATATACCAGGAAAAATCATACCAATCTCGACCTTTAAGATAATCACGGCATAATAAAGCATGTATTTTTAAAGCAAAGTTACTACTGAAATCTTGATGACACACTTCAAAGTCAACTGGAAAATCTAGATAGCTGTAATCAAAATCAGAACCTAAAGGTGGGTTACAATCAACCTCAAGTTTGATTTTCAACTTGCGCCCATTGAGATCATCCATAAAGCTTAAGTTTAATTGGTTTGCAATCGAGGAGTCTTTAATTAAAGCTCTCTTCACTTGTTGATCCATTCGGGCTTTATCCAGTGCCTCTGGTTCAATACCAAACTCTTTGCAGACCTCAGTAATACTCTCTAAATAGGGAAGCCATGAAAAGTCAGGGTTAGGTTCTTTAAGAATAAAATCAATGTCTTCTGAAAATCTTGGCAGGCCATGTAAAATTCTTAAACTGGTGCCACCCTGAAATGCAGCCACTTCAAAAAAACCTGCCTGCCATAAAGAAAATAGCATAATCTCTTGAATGATTTCTTTAAGCGCATTTTCCTCTTCAACGGGACCAACGGCTTTGTATTTTTCTAAGTGTTTTTGAATTAAATCAATCATAAATCCATCTCTATAAACTCATCCCTATAAACCTAAAGACCTTAATAGCTCTTCAATAAACTCTTTTTCTCGCTTACCTTTATAGACATCTAATAACTTAGTGATATTTAACGAAGGGACGGCTCTAATGGCGTGTTCATCAATACGCAACCCGTCCAATAAATAACTTAAACCTTGCCAGTGCAATTTGCGTAAATACACAAGATCTAACAATGCTCTCATCGGCTCAGCAATGAGAGCCACTTGATTTTGCAGCTCATGTCGATTAACTGCCTGAAGAAAATAACCAGGCTTGACGGTCATACGCTTAAAGTCAAACTGACCCAATGTCTTGTGGTTGTAACTTACAGATTTTCTTTTTGCGGTAATACTCAATACACCGCGTACCGCTTCAGGAATCCAGCCATGGTAACTTAATGCCGATTCGGCAGAAATATAACTGCCAGGCAGTAACTGCTGAGCCAGAGCAAAAGGATGAATCGGGTTGTCTCTAAATTTATCAGCCAACACATAGAGCCCTCGCTTCACTCTGACGAGGTCTCCCGTCTTCAGAGCGCGGTTTACCTGACCATAGCGTCGATCATCGCTACCACCGAGCACACGCGCCAGCTGTCTGTCATTCAATACAAGATTGGCCTGCCCATTGGCAATAATTTGTTTAGTTAGAGGAGTCATATTTAGAGATTATACAAAATATTCCAAAAACTTCCACTTTTTAAAAGTATCTATCAATAAAATAAAAATAAATAATTACAGTAGTGATGCTACTGCAGTATTGACATGACGTTACTCTTATATCATACTATTTTTAATGTAGTAGTTGATCTACTGTAGTTGATGTAATGTTAATGTTGTAACCATAATGATATGAACACAAAGAATACAATAACAAAGTTAGGCGAACTGACGGATATTCGTAGTGGCCACCCGTTTCGCAGCAAGGTACAACCGTCTCCTGATGAATGGGATTACTATGTCTTGCAGCTTAAGGATGTGCAAAAAAATGGTGACATTGATCTAGACCAGGCTGTTCAGGTTAATATGATGAAAGAAAAAACACCACGAACTCTGCAACAAGGTGATATTTTACTGCGTGCACGAGGAGGTTATTACTATAGTGGTCTGTTCAATGCCGATGTACCCAATGTGATTGCTGCAGGTCAATTCTTTGTATTAACCCCAAATACTGACATTGTCGATCCTGCCTATTTGTGCTGGTATCTCAACCAGCCCATCGCCCAGCAATACTTGGAAAAGAACGACACAGGCAGTAATATTCCAATGATTAACAAACAAACCATCAGTAATTTGCTGATAAAATTACCCTCGCTTAATACTCAATATAAAATTGCTCGTATTTATCAGAGCTGGCTAAAAGAGAAAAAGCTCATGGAGCAATTACTGAACAATAGCGAACAAATGATGCGTGGCATGTGCCAGCAATTCATTGACCAGGATTTTATGTAACGGCTTTGATGAACCAAAGTTGAAAAACAGATTAGATAAACAGACTTAATCACCAGAGAATAAAATGAATACCGAAAACACTCAAACAGCTAATCAGATTAATCAAGATGACATGAAGCAGAACGTCATTAACAAAGCGGTATGGCGAGCCTGTGATACTTTCCGTGGCACGGTCGATGCCAGTATTTACAAAGACTACGTATTGACCATGCTGTTTGTGAAATATATCAGTGATGTTTGGCAAGATCACTACAATGACTACAAATCAAAACATGGTGACCACCCTGAACTGATAGAAGAGCTTATGAAAAATGAACGTTTTGTGTTGCCTGCACAATCGAACTTCAGTCATTTATATGAACACCGTTATGAACCAGGTAATGGCGAACGTATCGACAAGGCTTTACATGCTATTGAAGAAAGTAATCTCAGCAAACTGCGTGATGTTTTTCAGGACATCAGTTTTAATGCCAATAAACTGGGTGAAGAAGCACAAAAGAATGATTTATTACGTCATCTATTGGAAGATTTTGCTAGCGAGGCGTTGGATCTCCGACCTTCAAAAGTAGGAAAACTGGATATTATTGGCAATGCCTATGAGTTTCTTATTAAAAGCTTTGCCTCAGGTGCGGGTAAAAGTGCTGGTGAGTTTTATACACCACCTGAAGTGTCTGAGCTGATTGCCGAACTTGTTCAGCCCAAGGAAGGGGATGAAATTTGCGATCCTGCCTGTGGTTCTGCTTCATTATTATTAAAGTGCGGTCAGCAAATCAAAAAACATTTTAACGGCTCAAAAAAATATGCACTCTTTGGTCAGGAAGCCATTGGTTCTACCTGGGCACTGGCAAAAATGAATATGTTCCTGCACAGTGAGGATAACCACCGCATTGAATGGGGGGACACTCTACGTAATCCCAAATTATTAGATGGTGAAGATCGTCTAAAACACTTCGATGTTGTGGTGGCTAACCCACCATTCTCATTAGATAAATGGGGACATGATAGTGCAGAGCAGGATCGCTTTAGTCGCTATCGCCGTGGTATTCCTCCCAGAACTAAAGGTGACTATGCTTTTATCCTGCATATGATTGAAACCTTAAAACCAGCAGTAAAAAACAAGACGGGTGGTCGTATGGGCGTGGTGGTTCCACATGGTGTGTTATTCCGTAGCTCCAGTGAAGGTAAGATTCGCAAACAACTCATTGATGAAAATTTGCTTGATGCGGTGATTGGTCTGCCAGAAAAACTCTTTTATGGAACAGGTATTCCTGCTGCGATTTTAATTTTCAAAAAGAAAAAAACTGATGAGAAGGTATTGTTTATTGATGCTAGTCGTGAGTTTCAATCTGGTAAAAATCAAAATAACTTAATCAGTGATAATATTGAAAAAATTGTCAGCACCTTTAATAAGCGTGAAACCATTGATAAATATTCCTATCTTGCTGCGAAAGAAGAAATTGCAGAAAATGATTACAACCTGAATATTCCCCGTTATGTGGATACTTTTGAAGAAGAAGAAGAGATTGATTTAATGGCTGTTCGTAAAGAGCGTGAGGAGTTAAAGAAGCAACTTGCTGAGTTGGAAATTGAGATGAATGGGTATTTGAAGGAGCTTGGTTATGATACCTGAGGGATGGGAAAGACAACCAATCAAAAATATTTGTGAATCTATTATTGACTGTGTTAACAAAACAGCTAAAACAGTTGATTTCTCCACTCCTTATAAAATGATTCGGACAACCAATGTTCGGCATGGACGTGTAGATACAGACAATGTACGTTATGTTACTGAAGAGGTGTATAAAGAATGGATTCGACGTGGTGCACCAAAAGATGGAGATTTAATTTTTACTCGTGAAGCACCTGTGGGTGAGGTTGGGATATTAAATGACTCTAAGGGTATTTTTTTAGGCCAACGCACTATGATGTACAGGGCACATTTAGACAAGAGTGATAATCACTTTTTGCACTATTCATTACAAAGTAGCTATTGTCAAAAACAAATTGAAAACTTCAGCAATGGAGGTACTGTAGCACATATGAGAGTGCCTGATTGTGGCATGATAATAATCAATACTCCCCCTCTCCCAGAACAAAAAAAAATAGCCAATATCCTATCCACTTGGGACAAAGCAATTGAAACAATTGAAAAACTGATTGAAAACAGCTGTGCACAAAAAAAAGCCTTAATGCAGCAACTGCTCACAGGGAAGAAACGGTTTGCAGAGTTTGAGGGGAAATGGAAAGATGTAAAGTTTGGGGATTTGGTTAACTATAAAAAGGGTTATACATATAAATCTAATGAATATTCAGAAGTTCCTACTGATTATGGTTTCTTTACTTTAAAAAGCATTAATAAAGGTGGTGGGTACAACAAATCTGGCCTAAAGTATTTAACACATGAAGTTGATACCAGATTTTTGATTAAGCCAGGAGATATTATTTTTGCCATCACTGATGTAACTCGAAATGCAGAAGTAGTGGGTGCACCTGTTCTTGTTCCTCAACTTAATTTGAAGTTTTCAGCAATTTCCATGGACATGGTAAAACTGGAGTTTAAATCTGAAATTGATAATAAATTTTTGTTTTATATTTTAAAACTTCACTCAAGTAGAAACTTCATGAGGGCTAGAGCTAATGGTTCGACAGTTCTTCATTTAGATGTGAAAGGCTCAAAAAAACTACCGTTGAAAATTCCTGTGAACACTAAAGAACAGGAATATATCTCCTCTGTAATTCTTACTGTTGACCGTGAAATTGAAACTCTAGAACTAAAATTGAACTGCTTAAAACAAGAGAAAAAAGCCCTAATGCAACAATTGTTAACAGGCAAACGCCGTGTAACCGTTGATATGACAAGTGAGGCATTATGTTAATCTTTAATTGCACTAAAGCCGCGGTTGACTTTTTTACTTCTACAAAAAAAGGTAAAAAAAGTTCACCCATTGAACCAGCACCTCATAAAACCATTGCTGAATCAATAGCTAAAACAGAGGTCTCTACCGATAACGAACACCAGTGGCATTGGCTGGTTCATGCCAAAAAAGTGAAGCGAAAAAATGTCCTGATTGTGATGGATTATCACAGTCGTTTTACTATCACTCTTACTGGCTTAAAAAAAGGTGATGAATTGGCTTTTCTTAACCTATTTGAACATCATCTTACGGTTCATGTACATGAAATAATGGCCCTGCTTGCTAACAATGTTGCAGGCAATGCACTGGCCATTGAAAACAGTCTTGGACTATATGCTAATCATCATCATAGTTGTGCTTTTTATCAACGAGGTGATCGCAGTGTACAAAACCATATTAATGATGTGTTATGGCATTTTGAATATTTGGCAGATGAAATGGGTGAGATTCCTCAGGGCGTTGATTTGATTGGCTTTGATGTTTCTGTCAATCGACTGTTAAGAAAACGGCAAGCTGACAAAGACTATTTCTATCCACAACATGAATTTTTACACGACTGGCTAACCCACTATGGTGAATGCAGTGAACCAGAAGCAGATAACTTTATTGAAGGTTTGAAAGCACAGGAACGTGCCGAGTTTCAAGCTCAATTTGGCGGAATAGAGGACTTGGACCTTCAAGACGACTCCTTGATTTCATCGAATATTCATTCCGATAAGATTGATAATGTAATATCTCTCGATCTTTATAGAAAAAAGAAATAATGATTCATCACCTAAATAGTGAACTCTGAGTCTATGCCTATAGGATGTATTATTTTGTGATTTGACGCAGTCCGAACACAATAATACATCCTATAGGCATAGACGGTTTCAGCGTCAGAAATACTCACTATTCAGGCAGAAAATATCGAGCAAAAATTAATACTGTGGATACAAAAGCAACACAGGAACAAAAATATGAACACGACCCCAAAAACTCAGGAAGAATACAGCGCTAAAATTCCTGCACTACAGGTGCTTATTTCAATGGGCTATCACTACCTGCCTTCTGAACAATGCCTGGCATTGCGCGGTAGTGAGCGTGAAGTATTATTACGAGAAACACTGATTCATTATTTACACCAATACCGTTTTTCATTACGTGGGCATGAACACTCACTCTCAAAAAATGCCATTGAACAAGTTGTACGTGATATTGCTTCTCCCAGTATGAATGAGGGGCTGTTAAGCGCGAATGAACGTATTTATAACCAATTAATGTTAGGTATTACGGTCACTGAATTTATTGATACTAAAAAAGAAAGTATAACCGTACCGCTTATTAATTGGCGTGAAATTGAGCAAAACAGTTTTCATGTGACTGAGGAGTTTAGTGTACTCAACACAGCAGGTACTCAGACAAGAAGACCCGATATTGTCTGTTTTGTTAACGGCATCCCATTGGTTATTATTGAAGCCAAACGACCCGATAGTCATAATCCAAATAAGGATATGACTAAGGAGGGTATCTCACAACAAATTCGTAACCAAAAGGTTGATGAGATTCCTTATCTATTTGCTTATTCACAATTACTGCTATCCATTAATGGTATTGATGGCCGTTATGCGACGACTAAAACGGATGCCAAATTTTGGACTCGTTGGCGTGAAGAAGAGTTAACGGAGGATGATTTTAATGAAATTAAAAACAAACCCTTAAGCACAGAACAAAAAGAGGCTTTATTTAATCAACGTGATGATGCTTATCGTCAATATTTTGAAACCTTGTGGTCAGAATCTATTGTCGCCAATGAACAAGATACCTTACTGATCAGTTTATTAAAACCAGAGCGCTTGCTTGAATTTGTAAGGTATTCGATTTTATTTGATAAAAAAGCCGGTAAGATTGCTGCACGCTATGCACAGGTTTTTGCCATAAAACGTCTGATTGAACAAATCAGTGATGTGACTGCAGAAGGGCACCGCAAAGGCGGTGTGATTTGGCATACGACTGGTTCGGGTAAATCTTTTACTATGGTGTTTTTGACCAAAGCCTTATTACTGAAAGATGAACTAAAAAAATGCCGAGTCGTGGTGGTCACTGATCGCATTGATTTAGAGAAACAACTGGCCAGGACTTTTCTAACAGGTGGCGCCTTCGGCTCTGCTATTGCCACTAAAAAAGAAGGTGAAAAAGCCAAAGTTGGCTCTGGTCGAGAGCTAGCCAAACGCATTGGACAAGGTAACGATCGCATTATCTTCACCATTATCAATAAATTTGCATCGGCTTCAAAACTCGGTGAATGCTATAACCCCAGTGCCGATATGATCGTTCTGGTGGATGAAGGCCACCGAGGACATGGCAAGGAAAATCATGAACGTATGCGTAAGGCCTTGCCCAATGCCGCTTATGTTGCCTTTACCGGTACGCCATTACTGAAAGATGAAAAGACAATCAACAAATTCGGCCCCATCGTACATGCTTACACAATGCAACGTGCTGTTGAAGATGGAACGGTTACGCCATTACTTTACGAGGAGCGTCAACCCGAATTAAATATCAATGAAAAAGCCATTGATAACTGGTTTGATAAAATTACAGCTACTTTGAGTGAAAAACAAAGAACTGATCTAAAAAAGAAATTTGCCCAAAAAGGAGTGGTCTATGCTTCAGATAATCGAATTGAACTCATTGCCTGGGATATTGCCACTCACTTCGCCAGTAATATCAAATCACTGCGTGTGGGCTTAAAAGGCCAGATTGCAACCGATAGTAAAGCTTCAGCCATTCGTTATAAAAAACATCTGGATGCGACAGGACTGGTCAGTTCAGCGGTGATCATTTCTCCACCTGATAGTCGTGAAGGGCATGAAAGTGTTGATGAAACCACTTTACCTGAGGTGCAACAATGGTGGAAAGATAATGTCGGTACACAGGCTGATGAAGATTACACGCAGAAAATTTTACAGGACTTTTCTACTGAGGGCGCACCAGATTTATTAATTGTGGTTGATAAGCTACTCACTGGATTTGATGAACCCAGAAATACCGTTTTGTATATCGACAAACCATTAAAAGAACATAATCTTATTCAGGCCATTGCCCGTGTCAATCGCTTGCATGAAGCCAAGCAACAAGGCTTATTGATTGACTATCGTGGGATTTTGGCAGCACTGGATACTGCAATTAAAGACTATCAGGATCTGGCTGAACGTACACAAGGAGGTTATTCACTCGAAGATATTGATGGTCTTTATCACCAGATGAAGACTGAGTACAAACGTTTGCCTGCTTTACATCAGTCTGTATGGGCTATTTTCAAGTATGTTTATAACAAACAAGATCTTGAGCAATATCGGCAGTTATTGGTGCCCAAATGGCAGAATGATGCGGATGGTGATAGTTATGATGCGAATCAGATGCTGCGGGAAGACTTTTATCATGCATTAACCAAGTTTGGGCTGTGCCTTAAAGTGGCTTTATCATCGAGCAGTTTCTTTGCTGATAGCAGTTTTAGTGAGGCGGATATTTCTCAATACAAAAAAGATCTGCTTTTCTTTAACAACTTGCGAAAAATCGCCCGACAAGATGCTGAAGAAACGGTTGATTATAGTGCTTATGATGAACAATTACGCAGGCTTGTTGATAAACAGGTTATTGGTGAGTCGGTAAAAGAATCAGAAGGTGTTTACATTGTTGGAGAATTAGGTAGGAAAGATGATGCTAACCACTGGAGTGAAGAAAAAACACGTAATGAAACTGATATTATTCGTACCCGAGTTAAAAAGACGATTGAACAAAGCTTAGAGGATGATGTTTATGCACAAAAAGTACTATCTGAACTGCTAAAAGAAATCATCAAAGAAGCAGAAGCACTTTTTGATTACCCTATTAAACAATATGCCTTATTTAAATCATTTGCAGAAAAAGTTGATAATCGTGAAATCGAAGGGATACCGGATGAATTGGATGATAATCGCCATGCCAGAGCCTATTATGGCGTATTTCGTCTTGTGTTAGGTGAGAAATATTTTGATGAAATGCAAAGTGATGAAGTTCAGGAATATACCAATGAATCATTAATGATTGACGAAATTGTTAATCAGGCGGTTGCAGAACACTCACTTAATCCCGCTAATATTGAGGCTGAAATCCGGAAACAACTATTACCTAAACTTTTTAAACTAGCGGGTATGGACAAGGCAAAAGAGATCATTGAAGAAGTCATTCGAATCACCCGGGTAGGCCTTACGAAAGAGCATACAAAATGAGTCAACAACTTATGTCTAAAGTTATGAAATTTAACAAACAGACACTGCAGTACGGAAATGAAGAAATTTCTTATCAGGTTTTTTTTATACTCAAGCAGAATACTAAAATTATCATTAATGTGTTACCAGATGGTACGGTGCAAGTAAAAGCACCTGAAAACATCACATTAAAAGATGTGAAGCATGCGGTATACAAACGAGCACGCTGGATACATAGCCATGTAAAAAATATTAAGAAACAATATGCTTATGTACTTCCTCGACAATATGTCAGCGGTGAATGCCACTTTTATTTAGGGCGGCGCTATGTACTGAAAGTGATCATGGCAAAAAAGGGGAATCAGGGGGTAAAGTTACTACGTGGGCAATTGCAGGTTCATACTGAGTCACGACAGGCTGAAAACATTAAAAAATTAATGTCTGTCTGGTATCGAGATCATGCAGATAAAGTTTTTGAACAACGGATAAAATACATACTCTCCGAAATACCCTGGATAAAGCATACACCACCATGGAAATTACGCCTAATGAAAAAACAGTGGGGTAGTTGTTCACCCCAGGGAATATTATCGCTTAATCCTCATTTGATTAAAGCCCCGAGAGAATGTGTAGATTATGTCATTTTACATGAGTTATGCCATATTAAAGAACATAACCATAGTAAGAAGTTTTATACCTTACTTCACCAACATATGCCTGAATGGGAAAGCATTAAAGCAAAATTAGATAGTATGTCTGAAATACTATTAGCCGAATAGGAAAGGTGGCTTATTTTTATGTCAAAGCTTTTGTGATCTAACAGCAATCAGGAAGAATAGAGAATCGTTATGACCGTATCACTACATATTTTAAGTGATGTACATCTGGAATTTGAGGATTATTTACCGTCTGTTGAGACTGATATTGTTGTTCTTGCAGGTGATATTCATGTTGGTGTCATGGGCTTGGCTTGGGCAAGAGAACATTTTCCCAAAAGTGAGATTATCTATGTTGCTGGTAATCATGAGTATTATCATCATAATTATCAGATATTATTAAAACAATTTAGAAGTGAAGCTGAGCAATATAATATTCATTTTTTAGAAAAAGATGAGGTCGTATTACACGATATTCGTTTTCTTGGTTGTACGTTATGGACAGATTACAAATGTTTTGAAGGTCTCACACAAGAGGCTGCTATGGAGATGATTAAATATCGTCTGGCAGATCATCACTTGATTGAATCAACTGATGGAGATGGACAAACTGACTACTTCTCAACGAATGATGCATTACATATCCATACAAATACTATTTCCTGGCTCAGAAGAAAACTCTTTGAAGAGCCATTTGATGGAAAAACAGTGGTTGTTAGTCATCATGGACCCAGTTTGGCATGTAAACATAAGATTTTTGGCCATAGTGATTTTGCAGGTGCTTTTTATTCTGATTTACCTGATTTAATGGCAAAGACAGATCTCTGGGTCTATGGTCATACACACTCTAATTTAGATGTTGATGTAAATAATACGCGCTTGATCTCAAACCAAAAAGGATACCCAAATGAGAAGATAAGTGGCTTTGATAAAAATTTAAAAATATTTCTTTAAAATTTACTGTAGAAAAAACTATCTAGAAAAAGAAATGCTTAATTTGTGTTTTGAAATAGGATTAAAATGGGTGTAGCTCTGAGTTTAAATATTATAAATTATTTTATATCAATATCTTAAGGCTTAAAGTTGGTTCCCGCTGTCTCCACTATATAGTATTTAACCAAGCCCATTGTCATAATCTTAAAGCTCTTAATCGCTTTTCAGTAAAACATTTCATGTTGGTCAGTATTTGTACCAATTTGATTTGTAATAAGAGTTGTTAACTCATTCACTCTTCTTTGATCAGTAGTTTGATAAATAGCTATTCGTAGTGTATCTTCATTCAATAAAACAATAATTTATCCGGAAAATACATGATGAAACGAATCGCCCTTATTCTGGCACTATTGCTATCAATCAATACCCAGGCTGAAAGTCCAATTAATGTTCAGGCTGGAGAGTCATCAATTAATTCCAGGGTTGAAAATGTTCATGGGAAATGTATTTCTGTAGCAAAATCAGGAATGCTTGCACAAATGATGTATAAGAAAGGCTTGAGGCCTGAACATATGCTAAAGAAGGATGTTGATGCTTTGACAACTGAAGTTGTTACTATGATCTGGGATAAGAGATTTATAATAAATAACACTGCACAGGCCTATAGCATGGCTTATTCATATTGTATGGATGCCGATAAATAATTTTCATCAGTCATTCACGACATACACCTCAATAAAAATTTGAGTTTTAAAGGGAAGTGTTCTTAGGGGGATAAGAAAAGAAATATTAATAAAATTTAATATTAGTTGTTGCTAATGTTATGAAATGGATATATACTCTACAAAACCAATAAGGAAAATGAAAAAACAAGAATTCATCTTGATGAATGTTTTTATCATTTCGAAGTAAATTATAAATTTCTAGTTATCATTTTTAGATAACATATAAACACACACAAATTAACGTTCTAATACTTTGGAGAGTATAAAATGAAAAAATTATTAATTGCTGCTGCAATCGCTGCTACAACTGCTTCTATGACTGTTTCTGCTGAATCTTGGAACCCAATGGGTGACGGAAACAGCAACACTAACTGGAATGGCACTGGCTATAACAACATGAACAACAATGCTTATGGCAATGGCTATGGTAATGGTTGGGGCGACGGTAGCATGGACAGCGACATGGATGGTGATGTTGAAATCACTATTAAAGCTCGTGGCCGTGGCCGTGGTAAAGGTAACACTCGTGGTTCAGCTTACGGAAATGGTAACAGCAACTACAATGGTTACAACAACATGGACAGCCGTTTCAACGGTTACAACCAGTACTCTGATCAGTCTGGATATGGTTACTACCCACGTCCAATGCCTGCTCCAATGCAAGCACCTGCTCCTGCTCCAGTACCTGCTGCTAAGTAATTTTGCAGTAGTTTTGATTTGTTCTGACAGTGATTGCGGTACTGTCAGAGCAGGTCATTAATAATGATTTAACACTTTTTCTTCCATAATTTAGTTTCAACTCAGATTCATACTGTTTATTTACAGTCAATTACCTCTCTATTAAGATAAAATTTTTCATTCATTGATTTTAAATTATTTCATTTTAGCGATTCGCGCTTTATCTCGATTCCAGTCTTTTTCTTTTTCAGATGCTCGTTTATCATATTGATGCTTACCTTTTGCCAGTGCAATTTTACATTTGACTCGACTTTTTACCCAATATAAAGCAAGCGGAACGATGGTATAACCCTTTCGTTCGACGGCGTTATGAAGTCTGGATAATTCATAGGCGTGCAATAATAATTTCCGGCTTCGTTGTTGATCTGGAACAACATGTGTGGAAGCCTGCAATAAAGGTGTGATAACTGCACCGTATAAAAAGGCTTCGCCATTTTGAAGTTGTACAAAGCCTTCATTTATTTGTGCTTTGCCTGCACGAATACTTTTGACTTCCCAACCTTCAAGAACCAGCCCTGCTTCAAATTCTGTTTCCAGAATGTAATCATGGCGTGCTTTTTTATTTTGAGCGATAGTATTACTTGGTGCTTTCTTTTTCTTTTTTCCCATATCCGTAATTATACAAAAAAATGGTACAATACGGTAAAAAAAAGAAGCACAAATCAAGGAAAGTACTAAATGTCTGATTCTGCGTCATCGATAAGTGATACTCCAAATAACCAAAATCCACAAAATCAATCATCAGGGAGGGAACTTTGGTCTTCTCGTATGGTTTTTATTTTGGCTGCAACGGGTTCAGCGGTTGGTTTAGGTAACATCTGGAAATTTCCCTATATTACTGGTGAAAATGGCGGCGGTGCTTTTGTTTTAATTTATCTACTCTGTATTGCTAGTATCGGTATCCCAATTATGATGGCAGAAATTATGCTGGGACGTCGGGGACGACATGATCCTGTGACAACGATGAAAAAACTGGCTAGAGAATCTGGCCATTCTCGCTCATGGGGATTATTAGGCTGGATGGGAGTTATTGCTGGTTTTCTTATTCTTTCTTATTATAGTGTCATTGCTGGTTGGGCAATGGCATATATCCCCAGAATGGCGTCAGGTGCTTTTCAAGGTCTTGATGCTGCGGGGGTCAATAGCGTGTTCACTACTTTGGTTAGTAACCCCGAAGTTTTAATTGCCTGGCACAGTATTTTTCTTTTTATGACAATGATGGTGGTTGCCCGAGGTGTTCGAGGAGGGCTGGAAAAGGCCGTTACCTATCTTATGCCATTACTGTTTGTTTTATTAATTATTTTAATTTTGTATGCCATAGATACCGGACATTTTAGTCAAGGGCTGACTTATTTGTTCAACCCGGATTTTAGTAAAATAACGACAGACGGTGTTTTAAGTGCAATGGGACATGCCTTTTTTACCTTAAGTTTGGGTATGGGGGCAATTATGGTTTATGGCTCTTATTTACCTTCCAAAACCTCAATTGCTCAGGCATCCATTTCAGTGGCTTTTATGGATACATTAGTGGCACTTATGGCGGGTATGATTATTTTCCCTATCGTTTTTGCCAATTCATTAGAACCTTCAGCCGGACCCGGTTTGATTTTTAAAACACTGCCTCTGGCCTTTGGACATATGGATTATGGTACTCTCTTTGGCACATTATTCTTTATCTTACTTGTTTTTGCCGCGTGGACATCCAGTATTTCATTAATTGAGCCTGCCATTACCTGGGGAATGAAAACCTTTCAAATTTCTCGCACAAAAACATCAATTATTGCGGGCATATTTGTATGGCTTATGGGGCTTCTTACCGTATTTTCCTTTAACCTGACCAGTGAGGTGACGATTACCTCAACTATTTCGACTAAATATGGTGAGTTTGTCATCCTTAAAGATGCGACTGCATTTGATTTTCTGGATTATTTGACTTCCAATATTATGCTACCACTGGGCGGATTAATGATTGCAGTTTATGCAGGATGGTTAATGAAAAGAGAATATTCTCGTGAAGAACTGAATATTAGTTCAGGCTTGTACACTCTTTGGTCATTTCTTGTGCGTTTTGTTGCTCCATTGATGGTGGTTATTGTTTTCTTAAATGCCATGGGAGTGGTTGCCTTTGTTAGAACGATTATGGGAGTGTAAAAATTTTTTCCAATAGCATTTTATTTATTATTTTTATTCAGGAGATAGTGTGACCTGTATTAATAAAACAGCTCTAATTCCATATAGTGCGGCCAAAATGTATGATTTGGTTGCAGATGTTGATAGCTATCAATATTTTCTACCATGGTGTGGTGGATCAAAAATCCTGAGTCAAACTGAGGATGAAGTAAAAGGGCAGGTAGAAATTCAGCATATGGGCTTGAATAAAACCTTTACTACCTTGAATCGAATGCAAAAAGATAAAATGATTGAAATGCGTTTAATTGATGGCCCATTTAAACAATTACATGGCTTTTGGCGTTTTGATGCGCTGGATGAAAACGGCTGTAAAATTTCATTAGATTTAGAATTTGAATTTTCAAATAAAATGATGAGTATGGCTTTTGGTCCCGTTTTTAGCCAGATTGCCAATAGCATGGTCGATGCTTTTTGCAAA
>JAPHSW010000050.1 GCA_026196615.1 Gammaproteobacteria bacterium
CCTATATTATATCAAAAACTTGCAATTTTAGCACCTGTAATGAAAGAATATATCCTTACAAATCAAAGTGCTATGATTTATTCAGGTTCGACTATTTAACTAACGCAATATAATTATTTTGTTGCAGGTGCGTTTGTTACTATGGACTCTTGAATAGTCAACTTATTTTGTACGTTTCATGAAAATATTTAAGGCTAAAAATCCCCTGTAATCTTTTATTCATCAACTATAACTATTAGTAAATCTGCTAATAGTGCCAGTTCATCTGTTGAACATAGCCACACAATGAATGACTTAGCAGATAAATTTAAAGTTCTGGTGGGTCAGTTTAAATTGTAACTTGACGAGTGATTTAAAATAAAAAAATGATTGAGGTCGATGAAGTTTGTAATCTCCTATAAAAAGAGCTCATCCATTTTTATTCCATAAGCTCCTGGTTCCAGACCATCTTTGACTTTCATGCCACTAACTTTTGATAGATCGACGGTGTTGAATTCTTCATAAGGTTGTTTGTCTTTATCCAGCAAGAGTACAACTGTTGGGTATAGACGTTTCAAATCATTGATTTCTACAACAACGCCCACCTCACCAGTATTCAGTTCAATTAATGAACCTGTTGGATACAGACCTACTGTTTGAATAAACTGTTCAACTAATTCAACCTGGAACTGTTTACCACGCATATTGTAAAGCTCATTAATGGCTTCATGAGGGCTCAGAGTCTTATCTGTGTGTGATTTTTTTGTCGTCATTGCATCGTAGCTATCGACAATGCCTGCTATACGACCAAATAAAGGGATTCGCTTATTAGATATGCCTAATTGATAGCCAACACCATTGGCACGTTCGTGATGAGTGGCAACCATCTCAAGAATAGAACGTTCAAGTTTTCTGGATTCCGTCAGCATTTTTACACCATAAGCCACATGATGTTTATGTTCTTCAAAATCTTCAGGCGTGTATTGGGTTGTTTTGTGTACTAATTCTTCTGAAAGTTTTACTTTACCGACATCTAGTAACATACCACCAAGGGCTAAAACGTTAATGTCCTCTTGTTTTAGACCCAGATGACGTCCAAACTGGGCACACCAGACAGAAACTCCCAGAGCGTGTGAATAACTGTAGTTATCTGATTTTTTTAATTGCATTAACAATAAAAATGCGGAAGGATTTCGGATTATGCTATCGACAGTAGCCTTGATGCCTTTTTTTAAAGAAACAATATCAAGGTTCTTTCCACTTTTAAGATCTTCAAATACCGTTTCAGTTGTTTCACTGATATCATCAAAAATGACATGGGCAGTTTTTAATTCTTCTTTGAGTTCCGTACTTGTTTCATAGACACATTGTCTGTATCGACTGTAATCTGTGTCCTCTGTAATGACTGAGCTTTCTTTAGTTTTTTTAGAGGAAAGGGTCATTTCATCTTCATTGCCAACTGCCCAATAGCGTGCCTTTGGTGTAAGCCCTTGCTCCACATCAATATATACATAACTACAATATTTACTGAGTTCAATAATATCATCTTCAGATTGAATCAGCATACCTTCCATCATGTAAGAGGTTTCAATCCAGGGTCGATCAAGATGTGCCACAAACATCCCGATTTCCAATCCTTCAATACTCGTTTTGACTTCTTTTACTGGCATCCTGGACCTTAATCAATAGCTATGAGTGATTTTCAAATTTATAAAACATTATATTACTAGTTAAAATCTTAGTAAATTCAATATTTATACTTTACTCCATGAAAGAAGAAGTAAAATTTTATGAATCGGTCTTTTTTTGACCCAGATAGGATTGAATATCCACATCATCTATTTGCTCTTTTTTTAAATATTTTTCTGCATAGTTTTTGTATACACCTGATTGTAGAAATATATCAAACAGTTCACCATCAATGTGTTGATCTTTTTTCATGAAACTCATGATTCGAATAGCTTCAGAAAGTGTTTTACCTTTTTTATAGGGTCTGTCTGAAGCAGTGAGTGCTTCAAAAATATCTGCAATGGCCATGATACGAGCAGGTACTGAAAGCTGTTCCTTAGTCAATTGACGTGGATAACCCGTTGCAATTAATGTTTCATGATGTGTGCCTGCGTATTCAGGTATTTTTTTCATATGTTCTGGGAAGGGAAGCAACTCAAGCATTTTAATGGTCATAATGACATGTTCATTAATCTTAAAACGCTCTTCATTGGACAAAGTTCCTTTTTCAATGCAGAGATTATACAGTTCGCCATAGTTGTATAAATGCTCGGGCACATCTAGTTTAAAGCCCTGTTGTTTATATGATTCCTCATCAAAATTAATCCGTTCAACCAGGTGTTCGTTTTTATCCATTAATAATTGTTCTGTGACGGGTAAGATCTGCTCATCTAAATTTTGATAACGCATTAATTCATCATCGGATAGTCCAATGCGATCATCAAAATGCCTAATCCATGTTCTTTGAGCTATTGAGTGAACACGTGATTTTTTGTCTTCACTCATAAATTCACCCCCCATATTGACTTCACTGATGAAATTGAAATCATCCTGCAAGGATTGTTGAGCTTCTTGGCGCCAGTGATTTAGCTCTTTAGAATCTTCATTTTTGGCAAGGCGTTGATAATATTCAATATCAATATCACGCCAGAGGACTTCAAAACGAGTACGGATTTCATGAATTCGATTATAGATGGTTTCAAGTTTGGTTGACTTATCCACGACATATTCTGGGGTGGTGACTTTTCCGCAGTCATGTAATAAAGCACCCATTTCAAATTCACGCCAGGCATCATCTGAATCTAGACTAAATGTTTTAAATTCACCTGCATCACTGTCGCTGACAATTTTTGCTAACATCATGGCAAATTCTGGAACACGCTGACAGTGTCCACCAGTATAAGCAGATTTTGAGTCAATGGCTTCAGCGATCAGGCGAATAAATGAATCCATCAATTCCTGCTGAGCTTTTTGAAATGCCTGTATACTTTGTGACATGGAGACTAGAGAATCTGAAAGATCTGATAGCTCAACAATATTTGATTTGACCGGAATGACCTCAGAAAATTGTCGATCTTTTATTTTAGTGTTTTGAATCATCAAAGCCTGGATAGGCTTGACGATACGTGACGTCATATAGAGAACAAGTGGGATACTTAAAATTAAAA
Source organism: Gammaproteobacteria bacterium (assembly GCA_026196615.1). Lineage (GTDB taxonomy): Bacteria > Pseudomonadota > Gammaproteobacteria > GRL18 > GRL18 > GRL18. Next base: position 3,156 of record JAPHSW010000050.1, read on the forward strand.
AGAGTATCGCTATGATCAAAGAATAAATGATTTTTTCAAAGTAAGGATTAAGCATGACACTTGCATCAATACTTATACCTATGTGAGTATCAGCATGCAGTTCTTTGGACAGCGTGGTCACCATGATGAGTTTATTGTCTGATTGATTTTTATATTGAAGAATGCGATCAGTTTGCCCATTTTTTAATGATTGGGTAAAAAATGCATTGAGTGCCTGATTCTTTTTTTGTCCTTTGATTTTATTTGCATTGGATGATGCTATGACCTCGTCATTTTGACCAAACATAAGTAATTCACTACTGGGATCAATTTTTTCATTTTTTAATAATGCATTCAATTTTGACAAAGTAAAATCAATGGCCAGAACAGCCTTTGTACCATTAATTTGCTTGGCAAAAGTAATGCCTTTTTGCTGAAGGTTGGTGAAAAGATAGGGATCTGTTCTTATTGCCTGTGTACTTTGGGTTGCCTGAATAAACCAGGGGCGCTTATTGGCATAATAGACTGATTTATCAGAACGACTTGAAATAAAAGTTAAATCATTATCATAATAATCAAACTGTCGTATCCTCTTACTACTGATCTCGGGTGACTTAGCTATTTTGATAATAGTCCATCGTGTATTTGCAGGTGCTTTGAAGTGTTTATGAAGCTGATCCGACAACTTCATGTTAATAACTTCAAAAAAATCACCATTGTCATGGCCAATATACATAGCATAAATATTGGCTGAACGTTGCATATTAAGTGCAAAGCGCTTGATGGTTTCAATATTTTCGGGGTCCATGGGGGGCAGTGTGAGATTGGGATAAAGCTCGGTCAGATTCAGCATATTTTTGGTCAGTGTATCTCGTGATTTAATATGTTGTGCGACTTTCTCTACGGTCTGAGAAAAACTCTTATGAGCAGCTGATAGTGCCATCTGCTTGCTGAAGTAGTACTCCAGACTTAACAAAGATGCGGCAATCAGGATAATAACGATAAGAAAATTGGTAAGGATGTTGGTACGAATGGATATGGGATGAAACATATTATGTAACCCGACATAGTAAGAATATATTAAATATTAGCATAATTTAAAATTAATGATGGGCTGATATTGTTATTCTTGAACCTTCATCGAGCCAGATGAATACTTACAGCAAAAATAATTATTACAGAATTTGTTTCAATGTGAGTATACTATCTATAGCTCCTGGTTTAATCATCAGTAATTTGAAAGGCACAAACTATGAAAAATAATATTTTCATCATATTTCTGGCCAGTTTTATTGTAAATATCAATAGCTATGCAGAGTGGTCCTATTCACTTGATATAACGGAAGGGACTAACAGTTCAGGTTTATATAATAGCAGCCATATCCAGCCTCCCCAGCATTTACGAATTGTACGATTTCAGGATTTATCTGACTTCTATATTTATATTGAGCTTGTGGGCATAAAGCCTGAAGAAATTGATATACAACGTCAGGGAACACAAATAATTATTCGCCAAATTCGTGGACATATGGAAGAAACTGAATCCGAGGGAAGATATCAATCATTTCAATCTTATTCCAGTTTTACAAGACGTTTAAATCTACCACCAAATGCTGATCCCGATATATCAAAAATGAAACGAATAAATGAAAAGAATTATATCCGGCTGATGATACCCAAGCGAAACTAAAATTCATAGTGAATGATTATCAGCTAAGCTATTTTTTAGATTGAAGCAATTGAGTCATTTCCTTACCTGGCATAGGTTTACCAAAAAGGTAACCCTGGCCATAATCACACCCCATTGTTTTAAGACAGGCAAGTTGCTCTTCTGTTTCTACACCTTCAGCAACCACTTTTAATTTCATGCCATGTGCCATGACAATGGCAGCGTTAATCAGTGCCCAATCTTCTGAATCATTTGTGATATCATTTATGAAACTGCGATCAATTTTAAGTATATTGAAAGGGTATTTTCGTAAATAACTCAGTGAAGAATAACCCGTGCCAAAATCATCCATAGCTATGTTCACGCCCAACTTATTAAGGCTTGCCAGTGTTTCATCAACATGACTAAAGCCGCTCATTAAAACACCTTCGGTAATCTCCAGTTCAATATTTTTACAGTTAATAGAATTACTTTTAATTATTTCTTCTATCTTACTGACTAATTGAAGGTCACGAAACTGTCGTGGTGAGAGATTCACTGCCATACTGAAATTTGAGTTAAAATCTTGTTGCCATTGTGCAGTGATTGCCAAAGCTTCGTTTAAAACAAACTGACCCAATGGTGCTATCATACCCGTTTGCTCTGCAATAGGGATAAACTCAACAGGTGACACTGAACCAAGTGCAGGGTTATGCCATCGTAATAGGGCTTCTGCCCCCATAATTTTGTTTGTTTGAATGTTAATTTTAGGTTGAAAATAGACTTCAAATTCATCACGATCTAATGCTCCATGAAGCTGTTCTTCTATTGAAAGCCGTCGAGATGCATCTTTATTCATTGAATCGGTAAAATATGAAATAGTATTACGCCCAAGATCTTTAGAGTGATACATTGCAGAATCTGAGTTACGTAAAAGTTCTGATGCGCTGTCGCCATCATTTGGAAATATTGCAATTCCAATGCTAATGCTTAGCATCAGTTGTCGGTTATCAATAAGAAAGGAGTCATTGAATTGTTTTAGTAAATTTTCTGCAAATGGCTTAACATCGATTATGTTTTCAAGTCCACCAAGCAGTACAAAGAATTCATCACCACCAAGACGACAGACAGTGTCTCCTGCACGTATCTCATTGCTGAGCCTTACTGCCGCTTCAACCAAAAGCTGATCACCTGCTTCATGCCCCAAGGTGTCATTAATTTTTTTAAAATCATCCAGATCAATGAATAATACAGCAACCAGTTTATTTTCTCTTTTGGCCTCGTTGATTAATTGAGTTAGCCTATCGAGTGCAAGAAATCGGTTTGGTAAATGTGTTAATGTGTCGTAATGTGCCTGATATAAAAATTTTTCTTCAGACTTTTTTCGCTCAGTAATATCTTCAGCAATACCAGCAATTCGGATGATTTTACCGTCACTATCACGAATTGGAAAAGCCTTAGCTTTTATCCATAGTAGTTCACCAGCTTTTCCATAAATGCGGTATTCTCTGAACTCAATGAAATCAGTGATGCTGTCAAGATTTTTTGGGATATCAGCTAAAACTAGCTCCAAATCGTCAGGATGAATGGCTTGCATCCATAATTGTGGATTGTCATACAGTGTATTTGCGCTTTGCCCCCATTTTTGTTCATAAGCGGGACTGACATAAAAAACTTCTTGCCAATCAGGTGAACCCAGCCAAAATACTTCATCAATATTTTCTGCTAATTGCCGAAAGCGCAGTTCGCTTTCTTGCAGCTCAATTACTATCCGGCTAAATGATTTATTAGAGTCTAGCACTAAAAAAAAGACGAGTAGCATTGTAATGACTACAAATAAAAGTCCTTTGATTGTTTGCATTAAAGACAGAATTTCTTTACTGGTAACAATGGCTTCAAGAATTTTATCAGAAAGAATAATCCAGAGAGTGGCAAATAAACAATATATTAGTGCTATTTTTAAAGCGGAGATAATGGATTTATTTTTATTCCAGGGCTTAATAATAGTCAGTGATTTTTTCATATAATTGATATATGAGGCTTGCTCAATCAAATTGATTTAAGCCACATCATTTTTTTCCTAATGATTATCCATTCTTATGATGGATTTAACACAAAGGATAGGAAACTACTGATAAATTTTCAAGCTGCTTATCTTTAAATTTAAAAAAGCCCGTTAATCCTCTGACACTAATACCGGACTTTTATTAAGGGCAAATGGGCAAATGTTGAGACTCTACCTTAAAATATAGATAGACCAATAAAATAATGTTATTTAATTAGTAAAATATCAGACAATAGATACTAGAAAAAACAATTTTTTACTGACTTTTATATGCAGTAAGGAAGTTAAGTGGAACACCATTTGAGGTGAGAACTCGCATTTCTCGCGAGGAAGTCACATTTCGACAATCCCAAGCTCTGCACCTTTGTGGTCTTTTATTGTGAATTGAACAACGACCATTTTTAAGATATTGGCAACCATCACTTCCTATCAGAATGTGAGGTACACCAAAGTATTTAACTTCATCTGGGGTTAGGGCTATAACATCATAGCTGATGCAACAACCACCACTGCACTCAGTGCAAGGCGGCTCTTCTTTGTAGACTTTCATCGTATATTCCTGGTATTTTATATCGAGATAAAAATTAAGAATATTCACAGACCGATGGAATGATTTAGAAAATCTATATTAAGATATCGAAGTGTTGGGTCAAATAGTTGACCTAAAATGCATAAGCGTAAGGAATTTTAACATATCCTGGTGTTTATTTATTCGATAACTACTCATTTTTTATAAATTAAGGTCTATACTTTCGTGCTCTATTTTAAGAAAAGCTTATGTTAAGTGAGAAAATTCGTTATTTCTGGTAATGATACTTGAGTCCGTGTTTGTTAAAGATTGATAATCTTAACATTGGGCTTTGTTGGTAAACTGGATGAAATATAGTGACGTGTTATTGTCTGCTGAGTATTTTGATCAACTTCTAGTCACTAAAATATGAACAATTTGTTAAAAACTTTAATAAAATAATAGTTTCCCTCAGAAAAGAGGGATGATAACTATAGTAAAAATAAAATCAACATTAAACCTTGTTTTCCTGACAGGATTTATAGGCAAATTGATGAGCCTGAGTTTTATCATTGAATTTAAAACCAAGTTCTGAATAATACACATAAATTGTTTTACCAGAACTGGATGGAATCTGCCTGGTCAATTCACGCATTTTTTTAAGTGTTAAGCCCGATTGCTTATTAATAACTGACTGCTTTGCTGTTTCAGCAGCAAAATCACAATCAAACAATGACTCGTCTACAGTAACAACTGATGTTGAGGCATTAACAGAGCCAATTAATAAAAAACTGGCAGCTAAAGATAAAAATTTCATAATAATCTCCAATAATTGTATATTAGAATATGATTATATAGATTTGCTTACTCCCGTTCTGTGACATTATTACATAAAACAAATAATGATGGTTTTGACTATAAAATATTTGATTTTAGAGAGTTAGTGGAATAATAAAATGAATGTTTTTTTATGAATTGTTTGAAAAAAAGTACCATTAAGCCCCACTATTAAAAGTGATTTATTAGAGGAAACTTAATGGATAAACGCAGAGAATCAACCTTATATGACTGCATGGAGGCCCTTGTCCATCAATGCAGTGATTAAGGTTTATTTTTATTATTGTTATTTATTGTATTATTATAAATCAGGCGACTTTTTCGGGCAGAGCATGACGTTCATATAAAAACCTTAATACTTCACTGCGTAAATGGTTATAATGAGGATCATCAGCCAGTTTAATTCGATTGCGTGGCCTATCCAGATCAATTGTCAGGATTTCACCAATGGTTGCAGAGGGGCCATTGGTCATCATAATAATGCGATCAGATAAGAGCACTGCTTCATCAACATCATGGGTAATCATAATAACTGTATTACCCAGAGTTTCCTGGATTTCCATTAAAGAGTTTTGTAAGTGTGCTCTGGTCAAGGCATCCAGAGCACCAAAGGGTTCATCCATTAAAAGTACTTTGGGTTGCATAGCTAACGCACGAGCAATACCTACACGTTGTTTCATTCCACCAGAAATCTCAGCAGGTAATTTATTCAAAGCATGAGACATATGAACCAGTTCAAGATTATGTTCAATCCAATCTTTAATTTCTGCTTTGGTCTTTCTTCCTTTGAAAATTTGATCGACCGCCAACTCAACATTTTGAAAGGTAGTTAACCAGGGTAGTAATGAATGGTTCTGAAAGACAACTGCGCGTTCAGGACCGGGTTCATTTACTTCTCTGCCATCTAAAATGACACCTCCTTCGGTAGCTTGATGTAAACCTGCCACAATATTAAGTACAGTGGATTTTCCGCAACCTGAATGACCAATAAGAGAAACAAACTCACCTTTTTTTATGTTAAGGTTGACTTTATCTAAAGCTCGAAAAGGGCCGGAATCTGTTGGGAAATCAATGGTGACTTCTGTTAAAACTAAATGTTCATTTTGCATTATCATATTCCTGTGATTTTTATATATTCAATAAAGTTTAGAGAGAGTTATCTAAGAATTGCGTTTTTATCCCAGCTGACCTTTTTTTGTAAAATCAGCATGCTCTTATCTAATAAATAACCAATCAGACCGATGACAATCACTGCAACCATAATTCGTCCTAAAGAATTTGAACTACCATTTTGAAATTCATCCCAGACAAATTTTCCAAGGCCTGGATTCTGAGCTAACATTTCTGCTGCAATTAAAACCATCCAACCAATGCCTAGTGATAGTCTTAAGCCACCAAAAATCATTGGCATTGCAGAAGGTAGTACAATTTTTCTTACTTTCGTTATCCAGTTTAAACGTAATACTTTGCTGACGTTTAATAAGTCACTGTCAATTTGGGAAACACCAATTGTGGTATTAATAACCGTTGGCCATAAGCTACACAAGGTGACGGTGACTGCAGAAATAATAAATGCTTTAGGCAAAGTGGGGTCATTACTGACCACAACAGCACTGACAATAATCGTGACCAATGGCAACCATGCTAAAGGTGATACAGGTTTAAAAACCTGAATTAGTGGGTTCATTGCGGCATAAAAACCAGCGCTCATACCACAGATAATGCCTAATGGAATGGCAATCAGTGAGGCCAGAATAAATCCGGTCATGACGGTTATCAGGCTAGTGATAATTTGATCAAAGAAGGTTGGACTACCCGTATAAGGGCGTACTTTTATCTTCGCATCTGGATTTTTTTCCAGCTTTTTAGCATTTCTGTTATCTTGACGTTCATAAAAAGCTAATTCTTTTGTTCTCTTGTCCTTATGTTCCTGAATTAAACCACCAAACTGATGCCATACCTGTGAAGGGCCGGGAAGTGTTCCTAATGAAGTTTCAACTTGTGCTGCACCAATATGCCATACACTGAGAAAAACAAGAATACCAACGAGAGGTATGAGTAATGTGCTAATGAAAGACATTTTTCTAATACGTTTTAATTCTTCATAAGGATTTTTACGATGCTCCTTTGTATCAGGATTAGTTTCAGAGTCTTCATCTGAAATGGATTTATTTATTATATCGGAAGTTTCATGTTTCAATTGAGAATCAATTTTCGATAATTTGGGTTTAGAGATATGATCAATATCTGATGTCTCTAATTCAAGTGTTTCTGTCGAAGGCAGACTGATAGAATTCATGTTAATTTTCTCTCTGCAAAAAATTAATAAATAGATAAAAAAAGTGGAGGGTAGAAAAATGGTTGGACCCTCCAAAAAAGTGAACTTGTTAGATAGTAAATATCTTAAATTTTACTTTTCTCCTTTAGACCAATATTGAATTTTTCAATGTATTCATTAGGTTTTTTACCATCGTAAGTAACGCCATCAATAAATTCAGTTTGTGGTGCTTTAAAGCCATCTTCTTTATCAAAATCAGGAAATTCACTGGCCTTCATTTTTCCTTCAGCAATTAACTCTTTGGCTGCCATTGCATAGATGTCTGGACGATAGACTTTTTTAGCAATATCCATATACCAGCTATCTGGTTTGTGATCTGCAATTTGTCCCCATCGTCTCATTTGAGTCAGATACCAAATGGCGTCACTATAGTAAGGAAAAGTTGCGTTATAACGGAAGAATACATTGAAATCCGGAACGTCACGTTTATCACCTTTTTCATATTCAAAGGTACCGGTCATACTATTAGCTATGACTTTATAATCAGCACCGACATAGTTACTTTGAGCTAAATATTTAACCGCTTCCGGACGATTTTTATTATTACCTTCATCCAACCATTTGGCGGCACGGATCATGGCTTTAACAACACGGATATGAGTATTGGGATATTTATCTGCCCAGGCTTGACTGACACCAAATACTTTTTCAGGATTATCTTTCCAGATTTCATAATCGGTGATCATGGGAACCCCAATTTTTTTGAAGACTGCTTGTTGGTTCCAGGGTTCACCTACACAATAACCATAAATTGTACCGGCTTCCATAGTGGCTGGCATTTGTGGAGGAGGTGTGACTGATAATTGTACGTCCGAATCAATGGTGCCTGAAGTATCACCTTTATGTGGTGCATAATAGCCAGGATTTAAACCACCTGCTGCTAACCAGTAGCGTAATTCATAGTTGTGTGTTGATACAGGAAAAACCATGCCCATTTTGAAAGGTTTACCTTCATCTTTATATTTATCAACTACTGGTTTTAAAGCTGATGCACTAATGGGATGCACTGGTTTACCATCTTTTTCTGGTATGTTAGGTTTCATCTGACTCCAGACATCATTGGATACTGTAATGGCATTACCATTCAAATCCATACTAAAGGCTGTAATAATATGTGCCTGAGTACCAAAACCAATGGTTGCTCCCAGAGGCTGACCTGCAAGCATATGTGCTCCATCTAATTGACCATCGATGACACGATCGAGTAAAACCTTCCAGTTTGCCTGAGCTTCTAGTGTCACAAACAGTCCCTCTTCTTCAAAGAAACCTTTTTCATAGGCAATGGCCAGAGGTGCCATATCTGTTAGTTTAATGAAGCCAAATTTCAAATCTTCTTTTTCAGGTTCGCCAACGGCAGCGCTAGCGGTATGCATGGTCATTACACTGGTGCTCATGGCAATAACAGTTCCAATCGCTAGTAATGATTTTTTCAGAAAATGTCTTCTTTTTGTTGCAAATTGCTTGGTTGTTATTATGTTACTTGTAAAAAATGTCATTGGTTTTACCTTTCGTTTTTCCAAAAAAAAGCGTCCACAGAGAGGTTAATGAAATAACCATTCTGTGGACGCCTTTGTCCTTTAAGAAGCATGAATGAATAAAAGACGCCATTGCCTGTTATATCTTTCTATTTGCTTCAGTTCTCATCAGGTGATGATTTAGTTGTTATTATCACATTGGCCATCATTGGTTTATGTAATAAGTAAATTCTATATTTATTTAAAAATAATTTTTTGCTTCCTTTATCTTCTTAATACTCTATCTAAGATTAGCAATCTGCATGCCAATTTTTATACTTTCTTATTTATACCTTGTATAAGCACAATCGAAAACATATCATAAAAATTTAGACCGTGTTTTAGTATTATTATGTAAAAAAAATGTGCAAAAAATGATTACCGGGCATTATTTTGGTGCATTACATTACAGCATGATCTCCATAACATCTATAATACTGCGAGCAATATCACTCATACTCTTACTTTTATCCATAGCCATTTTTCGAATGGAATTATAAGCCTGCTGTTCATCCATGTTTTTGCTTTTCATTAAAATTCCCTTGGCTTTATCAATGAGTTTACGATCGTTTAATTGTTGTCGGGTTTTATGTAATTCTTCTGTAATGGACTGGAAATTTTTAAAGCGGTTAATGGCAACTTCAATAATTGGTTTAATCCTTTGCGAATTAAATCCATCGACAATATAAGCATTTACACCAATTTTAACGGATTTCTCAATGGCATCACTATTGTCATCATTGGTAAAAATAATAACAGGGCAGGGCTTTGTTTGGACCCAATTCGCAATGGCATCAAGATAAATATTTTTGACATGCCGAAACTGACAAATCAATGCGGATGCAGAATCATAACCTTCAGGTCGTTCAACATTATTATGAATGACATTTAGTGTTTCAAGTACATCAAAACCATTATTTAAGAGGGCTTCTTTTAGCTCAAGACTATTATCATCATCTGAATCAATAATAAGGATTACTGTGGTTTTTACTTTCATAAAAGTAGTATTAGCAAATACAATGCCAAGTGGAGAGGAGTAATAACGTGGTACACAAAGAAATGAAGTGTTTTGGTTGTGTAGCATCCATGCTGTACTCCTCTTTTTTGTACAGATAACTACAAAGATAGAAACTTATAAGAGCTTTATTTAGGTAAGTTTAGTTTTTTCTTATAATGATTAATTAACCCATTGGTTGAGCAATCATGGTTAGTTACTTCATCATCATCGTCAAGTTGCGATAGTATCGTATTTGCAAGCTTTTTACCTAATTCAACCCCCCATTGATCAAAGGAGTTAATTTCCCAAATAATCCCCTGAACAAAGATCTTATGTTCGTAGAGTGCAATTAATGAGCCTAGTGTTTTGGGATCTAGGGTATCAAAAATGAAGGTACTGGTTGGTCTGTTACCTGAAAATATTTTATAGGGTAATAGAGCCTTAATTTGTGCTGTATTTAAGCCTTGTGCTTTTAATTCCTCAGTGACTTCTTGTTCATTTCGGCCTTTCATCATAGCTTCAGTTTGAGCAAAGACATTAGACATTAAGGCATGATGATGAGTCAGGTTGCGTTCCATATTATAAATAGGGGCCAAAATATCACAAGGTACTAATTTGGTGCCCTGATGTAATAATTGGAAAAAAGCATGTTGAGCAGAAATCCCAATCTCACCAAATAATATGGGACCTGTACTATAATTTACCTGCTTGCCATTACGATCAACTGATTTGCCATTACTTTCCATATCAGCTTGTTGTAGATAGGCTGGGAAACGGTGTAAATGTTGATCATAGGGCAGTATGGCAATTGTTTCACTGGCAAAGAAATTATTATACCAAATGCCCAATAAAGCCATGATAACAGGGATGTTTTGCTCTAAGGGTGTATCTTGAAAATGTTGATCAACTTCATCAGCACCGACTAACAATTGATCAAAATTATCCGAACCGATAGCAATAACAATGGATAAACTAATAGAAGACCAGATGGAATAGCGTCCACCAACCCAATCCCACATTTTAAAAATATTACCCTCATTAATACCAAATTGTTTGGCTAATGTAATATTTGCGGTTACCGCACAAAAATGACGGTGAATAAACTCTTCACTACCCATTTTATTTAAATACCATTTTTTGGCTGTCTGTGCATTGACCATGGTATCTTGAGTGGTAAAAGTTTTTGATGAAATTATAAATAGAGTCGTTTCGGGATTCAGGTAAACAAGAGTATCATTGATGTGATTTTCATCCACATTAGAGACATAATGAATATTAATATCATGTAAGGTATAAGGTTTGAGTGCTTCATAAACCATTTGTGGTCCAAGGTGGGAGCCACCGATACCAATATTAACTACATCGGTAATAGACTGGTTTGTGGCACCTCGCCATTGGCGAGTCCTAATCTTTTCAGCTAATTGCTTAACTCTTTCCCGCTCATAATGAATATCAGGTAAAATATTAATTCCATCAAGTTTAACTGGTTTACTGGATTGAGTTCTTAACGCCATATGTAACACAGCACGGTTTTCTGTGTGATTAATGGGTTCGCCTTTAAATAATTTTTTTATCCATGTTGATATATTTACTTCTTCTGCAAGTTCTAATAAGAGTTTAAGGGTTTGATCGTTAATTCGGTTTTTAGAATAATCATATAAAATATCATCTAATGTTAATGAATATTTATTAAAACGCTCTGGATCGTTTGCAAACATATCCCGCATTTCTTCATCTTTAATAGATGAAAAATGTTCTTCTAATTTCTGCCAGGATTTTAGTTTTCTCATATGTTTTTTATACTCTTAAATAGATATTTTTATAATTTACAGCAGACATCCATCAATAATATGATACACCTTAGATATTACAATTTCACTAATCTAATTGAAACTATTCAAATTCATTGATGAATAGCAATAAGCAAAGCACATATAAACTAACAGCAAATAGAATTACCCAGGTAAAACCAAAATGAATGGCTAACAAACTAGCAAGTACCGCACTGATTACTGATGCACAACCATTAATCCCCCATGCCCAGGGAATAAAGACCTGTTTGCTTGATTCAAGACTACTAAGAGCCAATGGAAAAGGCATGCCCATACATAGTGCCAATGGTGCAATTAAAAAAAGGCTTATATGAATTTTCACTAAAATAGGATAGGCCGTCATGTGAACAAACCATGAATTGAGAAATAGACTATAAATAATGCCAAGGCAGGTAATGAAAAAAATTGAAATAATTAGTTGAACCTGAATAATATGGTTTTAAATCGGGAGTAGTTCCTGATTTACCACCATAGGTTTACTCAGAGTGATAAAGTTTCTGATCAAACC
>JAPHSW010000253.1 GCA_026196615.1 Gammaproteobacteria bacterium
GTTGAAGACTCTACTCAAGTTGAAGACTCTATTCAGGTTGAAGACTCTACTCAAGTTGAAGACTCTATTCAGGTTGAAGACTCTACTCAGGCTGAAGGCTCTACACTTGTTGATGACTCTTTAGTAGTTACGGAGTTATCCAGTGAAGAAGATGAAGAGGAGATGGATCCAGTTCTCTTAGAAATCTTTACTAATGAAGCACAAAGCCATGTAAAGAATATTGAGCAGTGCATTGAAGAATGTCATATGCTTGATGATGTTTGTCCTCCAAATGATTTATTAATCAGGAGTTTACATACTTTACGTGGTAGTGCCCATATGGCAAATATTCATGCCATAGGTAATGTTAGTGAGCAAATGGAAAAGACGGTCAAAGTGATCGCTGAGAAAGGCCAAAAGCTTGATTCTGAGCATATACAAATGCTTGAAGAGCTTTGTCAATTTAGTTCCACTGTTTTAGATAAACTCAATGAATCGACAAATATTCCAGAAGAGAATCTGGCGCTTCAAAGTAGAATTATAGAAAAATATGAGCAAGCACTTCATCTTGAAAATTTATTAGATGTGCTTGAAGTAAGTGAAGAAGTTAGTATCAGCGAAGAACGACTTGAAATCGAAGATGATGACATTGACTCTTCGGAGCTTTTAGATATCGATCAACTTGAGGGTATAGAAAACGTTGAAAGCTTGGAAGAAGCTGAAGATTCAATGTTATTAGAGGACTCTGAACTAACTGAAGGTTCTGAGACAGATGAAAGTTTCGAGCAGGTTGAGGACGCTGACACAACTGAGGAATCGGATGAAGAGCAGATAAATTCTATCGATGAAGTGAGTGAAGACTTTGTAGCAGCTACTGAAGAAGAAACCGCAGTTGAGCCATTAAATTCAACAGAAGAGTATGATGATGAATTACTGCAAATTTTTGTTGAAGAAGGTGAAGAATTACTGGACTCAAGTGAGCAGGCATTACATAAGCTAAAAGAAGATCCCAATGATGCTCAAGCCTTAAATCGCTTGTTGAGAGATATGCACACTCTCAAAGGTGGTGCAAGAATGGCTGGAGTAACTGCAATAGGGGATTTAACTCACAGCTTTGAAAGCAAACTGGATCAATTTACTCAGGGAGAAATGACTTTCTCTAACAGTCAAATTGAATTACTTTTGCATGTGCAAGATGCTCTTTCTTCAATGGTTGAGAATTTAAAAAATAATCAAAGAGTTGAAAGTCATCTAGAACTTATAACCCAACTTGATAATATTAGTGAAGAAACATCCGGTGGCGTTGTCGAAACTGAAACTGTTTTAGATGTTTCAGTTGAAGAAAATCAATTGTTAAGTGATGAGCTGACGATTGATTCCTCAGATGATGAAGAGCTTCAGAGTAAAGGTGAGCCTTTAGCTAATGAGGAGTCTTCAGCCGATGAGGAGTCACTGATTGAAGACCCATATTCCAGTGATGCTTCACCTGAAGAACTTAATATTGACCAGCCAGATGCAGAGCATGAAGAAGAAAGTGAAGCTTCAGCTGAGGTTTATGACGATGAGTTAATGGAAATATTTCTGGAAGAAGCCCATGAACTTATGGAGTCCAGTGATACAGCACTTTCGCATTTAAAAAGAGAGCCTGATAACTCAGAACAGTTGAGTCAGCTTTTAAGGGATCTTCATACCATTAAGGGCGGTGCCAGAATGGCGGGAATTACGCCAATTGGTGATTTGACACATAGCCTTGAAACTCAACTGGAACAAATTACTGATCTTAATCAGACTCCAAGTAAGCAATTTTTTGAATTACTGCATCAAGCTCATGATACGCTCAATGATATGCTGGATGACTTGAAAGCAGGCAAGTCTGTTCGAAGTGCAGATGCTTTGATTTCTCTAGCTGAAGATATTAAACAGGGAAAAGCTATTGATGAAGAGGATAAGTCAGACTCTGAAGACAAAGTTGTTTCTGAAAGTGTTGAACAAACGAATGAGCTTGATGATTCTCAAAGTGAAGAACAAGATGAAAGCCAGAGTAAGGATTTTGATGAAGATCATGTTACTGGGGACAGTTTCGAACAAGAAGTGTCTTTGGAATCTGAAACGAGTGATGAGTTAGAAAGTAAATCAGATTTAAATGAGACCTCTACTGACACTGAAGTGGATCAAACAGTAGATGCTCTTGAAGCAATAGAGAATACAGTTCAGGGGACAGAACCAGATGAACTGCCTCCTGAAAATGTTGATTTGACACAAACAAAGGCCACTCCCAATAAAACAGAACGCGTTAGAGTCAGTGCTGATATCTTAGATGAACTGGTTAACTATGCTGGTGAAGTGAGTATTTATCGTTCGCGATTGAATCAGGGCAGCAATGAATTTCAATCATCACTAGATGAAATGAATACCACTATTATTCGCCTTAGGGAACAATTAAGACGTTTTGAAATGGAGACAGAAGCACAAATTCAATCACGTAAAGATCAGGCAGAATCACTGGGCTATGAACGTTATGAAGAGTTCGATCCATTAGAGTTTGATCGGTTCTCCAATATGCAGCAAATTACTCGCGCTATGGCTGAAACTGTGGTGGATTTGGACAGTATTGAAAGTACTATGAAGAATCTGAATAGTGAAGCTGAAACGCTACTGATTCAGCAGGGACGTGTAAATACTGATTTGCAAGAAGGCTTAATGCGTACTCGTATGGTTCCATTCAAGAGCCAATTGACTCGTTTACGCCGAATTATTCGCCAAACCTCTAAAGAACTACATAAACAGGTTAATTTTGAACTCTATGGTGGTGATCAAGAAATTGATCGTCGTGTATTAGAGAAAATGATGGCACCTCTAGAACATATGCTTCGAAATGCAGTGGCTCATGGTATTGAAACTCCAGAAGAACGAGAAAAATCAGGTAAAAATCCAATAGGAAATATTAAACTGATGATTGGCCGTGATGGCTCAGAAATTGATATTAAAGTCGCTGATGATGGTGCAGGGGTTAATATTGATGCAGTGCGCGATAAAGCAATTCAACAGGGATTGATGGTTAAAAATGCGGAACTGACTGAACAGGATATTATTCAATTTATCCTTGAATCGGGATTTAGTACGGCCTCTGAAGTGAGTCAAATTGCTGGTCGTGGTGTCGGTATGGATGTTGTTAATGCTGAAATTAAACAGCTTAATGGTACGCTTGAAATTGAATCGATTGAAGGCAAAGGTTCGGTATTTAATGTGCTCATGCCACTGACCATGTCAGTTAGCCGAGCTTTGATGGTTGAAGTAGGTGAAGAAATTTTTGCTATTCCATTAGTGGGTATTGAAAATATTATTCGAGAAACGAACAACGTTCTTGAACAATTAATTGCAAATGATGACACCTATTATCAATGGCATGATGAGCAATATCAGTTCATGCATCTTGGTACTGCATTAGGTATTAACAGCCCTGTTTTACCAGGTGAAAAAAATAAAGCTCCTATTTTATTAGCGCGTTCGGGTGAGCATCGCGTAGCACTTTTTGTTGATGGTTTGATGGGAAGTCGTGAAATTGTTGTTAAATCTGTTGGTCCACAATTAAGCACAGTAAAAGGAGTCACAGGCGCAACAATTTTGGGTGATGGAAAGATTTCATTGATTTTGGATTTAGGTGTTCTAGCACGTGAAGGTGCTAGAATGAAAGTTGCAGCAGAGCAAGAAACAACCTTTGAAGCGACAGAAAATGTTATACCTACCGTGATGGTTGTTGATGACTCTATTACGGTAAGAAAAGTGACCCAGCGACTATTGCATCGTTATGATTATCAGGTCATTACTGCAAAAGATGGTGTTGATGCAATTGCAACTCTGCATGAAACTATACCTGATGTCATGCTGCTTGATGTTGAAATGCCGCGGATGGATGGTTTTGAATTAGCAACACATATGCGTGATGATGAAAAATTTAAAGATATCCCAATTATTATGATTACTTCCAGAACGGGTGATAAGCACAGAGAAAGAGCTATGAATATTGGTGTCAATGAATATATGGGTAAGCCGTATCAGGAACATGATTTGATTACAAATATCAGAAAGCTGACGGAAGCCTGACTTGATTATTCTAGTCTGACATATAATATTTAGATGCAGAAACTAAAAGATATTGATCTTGTTATCGCATCAGGATCTGAAAAGACTCAAACGTGTTTACAAGAAATGTTTTCCCAACAAGGTGCTAATGTTGTACTTTGTGGTTTTTTAGATCTTAACTTTGTTGCACAACTTGAGCATAACATTAATGCCGATGTCATTCTTATTGATATGGATGACAGTTATGAAGAAGATGAAGATGCTCTTGATCGATTATTGGAGAAAATTGATCTCCCTATCTTATTTCATGACAATGATTTTGATGAATTAAACGATCCTAAAGAAGGAGAGTGCTTTTCAGGCCCGGCTGTTGAAAAATTGGCAGGTAAACTAGCGGAACTTGTAGATAATAGTCATATTAAAGCAAAGTCAATAGATAAAGACTTTGTCGAGACTGAGGTTGAACTGAAAGATCCTGTTGCCGAATTAAGTGAAGCTCAGGAAGAAATTCCCGTTTTAAAGAATGACTCTTTGGGTACGGTAAATACGTCAAGTGAGAAACAGTTTATTTCGGCCAGCATAGAATCTCTAACGGATATAAATTCATTATTAAAAGACGAAATTACCGGAGATAAAGAAGCATTAACTGCTATAAAGTCCTCAGAAGAAGTTTTAGAGGAGTTGGACTTAGTTGAAAGTGAGACAGTAGACAATCATATTAAAAATGATTCGACGACTTTAGATGAAAATTCTTTTGATCTGGTTGAAGATTCTTTAAAGATGGCTGAAGGCTCTTTAAAGTTGGTTGATGACTCTTCTGAATCAATTAAAGGTTCCTCGGCTTTTGTTGAGGAATTTAAAGAACAACTAGTTAATGTTTGGGTTTTAGGTGCTTCAATTGGCGGTCCGGAAGCTGTTAAGCGTTTTTTGGCAAGAATACCAAAAGAGTTGCCTGTTGCTTTTGTGCTGGCTCAACACCTTGGTGAAGGCTTTGTTTCTTTGTTGGCTAATCAAATGGACAGAGTGAGCAGTTTTAATGTTAAGGAAGCTGTTGAAGGTGAAACTTTAAAACATGGTGAAGTGATTGTTGTACCTGTCGATAATCGAATGAGTCTCAATGACAAAGGTCTTGTGACGTTTGTTGAGGAAGACTGGAAAGGTCATTATAAACCATCAATTGATTGTGTCATCGATGATGTAACGGGTAGCTTTAAAAAGCAGTCAGGTGTCATTATTTTTAGCGGCATGGGAGCAGATGGCGTTTTAGCGAGTCAGAAGTTTGCCGAAAAATATAATGGCAATATTTGGGCTCAAAACACGGACACCTGTGTGATTAGTAGTATGCCCGATTCTGTTCGTAAGGCAAATCTAGTCAGTTACTCAGGTTCACCTGAAGCGTTGGCACTTAAAATAGCGGTACATTATATGGGTAAAGAATCCTATATTACATAAGGCCCATATTTCTTATAGTGAGAGGTTACTATTAGTACAAAGTCATTACCCGAGTAATTAATTCATGGGTAATTCTATTGGTGAGTAGCAGTTATAATAAATACTGACTAACAAAATAGAATAATTATATATTTTTCAGAATAGATAAAAAGTGGATCAATAATGAACCAGAAGAGTAATATCATTCAAGGTGTAGAAGCACAAAAAACAAGAAACATTGCAAGTCAGGATGATAGAGTTCGCTGTCTTACATTGAATTTTTTTAGTTATAAAATGTTGATACCAAATGCTTCAGTGGCAGAAGTAACTGAATTAAGTAATATTCAACCATTATTAGGTGCTCCAGAGTGGTTTGGTGGAATGATGAGTTGGCGTGAGCAAGATGTCCCTGTGATTATTTTTGAAAAAGTGATGAATATAGAGGCTTCTAAACCACAAAAATATCGTCGTGTTCTCATTCTAAATACGCCTAATAATAAGGGGTGCACACCTTTTATTGCATTGGGTTGCCAGTCAATTCCCAGTTTAACAATGATTGATGAAGCACGAGTTGATCTAACAGGCAAGAAAAGTGAACAAGCAATACATATTACATTAGATGGTGAGGATTATATTATTCCAAATATCTCTTTTTTAGAAACTAAAGTCAGTGAAGTAATGAGTGATTTATAAGGAACTTTATTTTATTAGACGTTCTGTTTAACCGAGATCACCCCATAAGAACTGTAGAACACTTAATATTGCCAGCCCTGCTGTTTCGGTTCTTAATATTCTATTTCCCAATTTTATTTTTTGATAGCCATGATTGCTTGCCCAGTCTATTTCATCATCATTCAAACCACCTTCTGGGCCAATAAAGATATTGATGCTTTGAGGTGATTGAACTGAGAGTTTAGATAGACTTGATTGAGCATCAGGTGCTAGTAATAAGTTAATTTCAGCATTAAATGTCTGGATGTCTTTAACTTGAATGGGCTCATTGATTTTAATGAGAGTTGTTCGTCCTGATTGTTCACATGCACTGATTGCTATTCCCTGCCAATGAAGCATCTTTTTTTCCAGGCGTTTAGCATTGATTTTTCCAGAATTTGAGCGTTGAGTAAAAACAGGTGTGATTTGTGTAATGCCCAGTTCAACAGCTTTTTGGATGGTAAAATCCATTCTTTCACTGCGAGAAATTCCTTGAAATAAATGTACTTGCAGAGGAGACTGAGTGTTTCTGGCAGTAAAAATTTCAATGTGAACGGTAACATTGCGCTTTGTGGCTTCGGTGATAATAGCTGTAAATTCACCAATTTGTTCTTGCTCGTTTATACTGATACGGCTTAACTGACCATTAAAAAGGGTAATAGTATCTCCCACTTTTAATCGTAAAACATTGACGATGTAATTGACCAGATGTGCTGGCAGGTTAATGTCTTCCCCTTGAAAAAGGAGGGCGTTAATAAAAAAACGAGATACTCGCATAGTAGTCACACAAATTAAATGATTATTGTTTCTCTGTACTTTATATAAGTAGTGGCACTCATTTAGAGTGCAGAGAAACAAATTTTAACTGATATGACTTTCAATTAACAAATAAATTAATAATTCTATAAGTTTATTAATTTATAATTTAAATGAGCTAATGAGTTGTTGTAATTGTGATGCCAGAGAATCAAGATTTTGTGCATGATTACGTGTATCACTACTGAATCGTGAATTCTCCTGAGATTTTTCAGAAATTTGACTGACCTTAGCATTTAAACTTTCAGATGACTGCATTTGTTGCTCAGTTGCAACTTTAATTTGTTGGTTAATACTATTGATTTCACCAATGGATTGTTTTATTTCAGAGAGAACGACACACGATTCTTCTATTTGTTCTAGAGCATCATCAGAGTGTTTTGCATTGGATTGCATGGAGTCATATGCTCTTTTACTTGCGGATTGCAGGCTTTCAATCATCTGCTGAATTTCATGAGTTGAATCCTGAGTTCTGGCCGCCAGTGTTCTGACTTCATCCGCGACAACGGCAAA
>JAPHSW010000218.1 GCA_026196615.1 Gammaproteobacteria bacterium
ATCCAGGGATTAAAGCATGTGAGGTTAAATTATGAATGGTTTGACTGTGATACTTTTTAATACAACGTTCTGTTGGTAAAACGTCAAGGATTTTTCCATTATGTATCACAAGGGAATGATTTTCATAGATGGTTTCATCTGGTTCAACAGGAATGATCCATCGTGCATGGATGATGGAGTCAATGCGATTGTTATCTATCTGAGATGATATATGTGTTGTTTGTGACAAAGTAACCTCGGAAGTTAAAATTATTTTTATTATTAGTATACACCTTCAATACAAATGATTATAAGATAGTGCAAATTTTTAAAAATTAAGGTAATAAAAAATGAACGACAAGGCTTATGATTCGATTAAACCAATTATCTGGCAAGATAATTCACTCCAATTACTGGATCAACGAATCTTACCTTCAGAGCATACATATATTACATTAAATGATGCTAATTCAGTCGCACAGGCAATTACTGATATGGTTGTTAGAGGTGCTCCTGCCATTGGAATCACTGCTGCGTATGGTATTGTTATAGCTGCCAGACAACGTTTTAGTGATAATCCTGATAATTGGAAACAAGAAATAGAACATGATTTACAAACCTTGGCACAGTCACGTCCTACAGCTGTTAATCTATTCTGGGCGATTGATCTTATGCGCGAAGTTATAAAAGGATTAGCGGTTGATGATCCTGTTTCTACTTTATTAGCAATTGCAAAACAAATTCATGATGATGATATAGCTGCAAATGTTAAAATGGGACAATTAGGTGCTCAACTTATTGAACATAAATGTGCTGTTCTAACCCATTGTAATGCAGGAGCTTTGGCAACAGGAGGCTACGGTACTGCATTAGGTGTCATTCGTAGTGCATTTACGCAAGATAAAATCAGCCATGTTTATGCTGATGAAACACGACCATGGCTCCAGGGTGCTCGTTTAACCGCCTGGGAAATGGTTCATGATGATATTCCTGTCTCATTATTAGTGGAAGGTGCTGCTGCACATATGATTAAAACATCACAAATGACAGACAATCCCATTCGATGGATCATTGTGGGGTCTGATCGTATTGCTTCAAATGGTGATGTGGCCAATAAAATTGGAACTTATGCTTTGGCAGTACTTGCCCGTCATCATGGTATTAAATTTATGGTAGCTGCGCCCACTACTACAATCGATATGAATATTATAAGTGGTGATGATATTCCTATTGAGGAACGTTCAACAAAAGAAGTGCTTGGTTTCAGTGGTCATGAGGTGGCTGCTCAGGGAGCACAGGCAAGAAACCCTGCATTTGATGTCACGCCAGCTGAATTAGTGGATGCAATTGTGACTGAAAAAGGCGTAGTTCTAAACCCTAATCTTGAAAAAATTAAAGCATTAATGACAAATGTTGGATAATTGGTAAAAATATCTATTTTTTAATCGGAATAAAGAGCACAAAAGGTGTTGATATGTGCTATGATATTCCAGTTTTTAGAGTACCTGATTTTCATCAAAAATAAGTTACTCTAGTCTGTTGAGAAAAATTAAAAAAACGGATACATAACCACTCAATGTCAGATTTTGCAAAAGAACTCCTTCACATAAATATTGAGGAGGAGATGAAGCAGTCCTATATGGATTATGCGATGAGCGTAATTGTAGGGCGAGCTCTCCCCGATGTTCGTGACGGCTTAAAGCCTGTTCACCGACGAGTCATTTATGCCATGCACGAAGCGGGCATGGATTTTAACAAACCCTATAAAAAATCGGCACGTATTGTCGGTGAAGTGCTTGGTAAATATCACCCACATGGTGATACTGCTGTTTACGACACTATAGTACGTATGGCACAGGATTTTTCTCTGCGCTATATGCTTGTTGATGGTCAGGGTAATTTTGGTTCAGTTGATGGTGATTCACCTGCTGCTATGCGTTATACCGAAGTACGCATGGCTAAGATTTCCCATGAATTGTTAGCAGATATCGACAAGGAAACAGTAGATTTTACTGCGAACTACGATGAATCTGAGCACGAGCCAGCAGTATTACCCACTAAAATACCGAACCTGTTAATAAACGGTTCTTCTGGTATTGCTGTTGGTATGGCAACCAATATACCACCTCATAATATGACTGAAGTCGTTAATGCTTGTCTGGCATTTATTGATGACTCAGAAATAAGCATTCCTGATCTAATCAAATTAATTCCGGGGCCAGACTTTCCGACAGCCGGAATTATAAATGGTTCTCGTGGTATTCATGAAGCTTATCATACAGGACGTGGCAGAATACGAGTTAGAGCCAGAGTAGAAATTGAGGAAATGCCAAATAGCCGCGAGCGTATCGTGGTTACCGAATTACCATATCAGGTCAATAAAGCACGTTTGATTGAACGTATAGCAGAGCTAGTCAAAGAAAAGAAGATTGAAGGTATTTCAGAGCTTCGTGATGAATCTGATAAAGATGGTATGCGTATGGTTATTGAAGTTAAACGCGGTGAATCTACCGATGTTTTAGTCAATACCTTATATAAGCACACTGCAATGCAAAATGTCTTTGGCATTAATATGGTGGCACTGGTTGATGGTCAACCAAAACTATTCAATCTCAAAGAATTAATTGAACAATTTATTCGTCATCGTCGTGAAGTTGTCAACCGTCGTACCGTTTACCAATTAAGAAAAGCTCGTGAGCGTGCCCATATTCTTGAAGGGCAGGCTGTTGCACTGGCAAATATTGATCCATTAATTAAGGCAATTAAAGAATCAGCAAACCCACAAGAAGCAAAAGAAAAGTTAATTGCTAAATCCTGGGAGCCCGGTCTGGTTAAAGAGCTTCTATCTGGAGGTGGTGAACAGTCACGTCCTGATGGGCTTGATGAAAAATTTGGACTGTTTGATGATGGATATCATCTTTCTCCTGTTCAGGCTCAAGCTATTCTTGACTTAAAGCTTCATCGTTTAACGGGTCTTGAAATTGAAAAAATTGTTGCTGAATATAAAGAAATTATAGAACAAATTAAGTGGTATCTCACTATATTAGGCAGTCATGAAGTTCTAATGGGAGTTATCCGTGAAGAGCTGGAAGCTATTCTAAATCAGTATGGTGACGAACGTCGGACAGAAATTAGAGAGTCAGAAGATGATCTCTGCATGGAAGACATGATTGCTGAAGAAGATAGGGTGGTTACCTTATCACATGAAGGCTACGTCAAGACACAACCCCTTGCTGATTATGCAGCACAACGTCGAGGTGGACGAGGAAAGTCTGCGACGTCAATGAAAGAAGAAGACTTTATTGACAAGCTTTTTGTTGCTTCAAGTCATGATACTATTTTATGTTTTACCAACGCTGGTCAAGTTTATTGGAAAAAAGTCTATGAATTACCATTAGCGAGTCGTGGTTCTAGAGGTCGTCCAATAATCAATCTTTTACCTTTGTCAGAAGGTGAAAAAGTCAATGCCATTCTACCTATTAAAGAGTTTGTAGATGGTCAGTTCATTCTTCAGTCAACAGCGAATGGAACAGTTAAAAAGACACCATTACTTGACTATTCACGTCCTAGAGCAAATGGAATTCGTGCGATTGAGTTACGTGAAGGTGACAAGTTAATTGATGTTCAGCTGACTGATGGTCAACAAGATATTATGTTGTTCAGTACCGAAGGCAAAGCAATACGTTTTAATGAATCACATGTTCGTTCTATGGGGCGTGTTGCTACAGGTGTTCGTGGTATTAAGCTTACAGGTGATCAAAAAGTCGTTTCGTTGATTGTCGTGCCACCTGAATGTGAAGATCGCTATGTGTTGACTGCAACTGAAAATGGCTATGGTAAAAGAACCAAAATTTCAGAGTATCCTGTCAAAGGTCGTGGTGGAATGGGCGTTCTTGCAATTAAAACATCAGAGCGTAATGGCTCAATGGTTGGTGCTTGTTTACTTGATGAAACCAGTGAAATAATGCTCATAACTGATGGTGGTACCATCGTCCGTACACGTTCAACTGAAATCTCAATTGTTGGCCGTAATACTCAAGGCGTTCGCCTGATTCGTTTGACCAAAAATGAAAAACTGGTTCAAATTGAACGTGTTTGTGAAACGGTTGTTGATGAAGATGAGCTTGACGAAAATGGAGAACCATTGAGTGAAGCACCATCTGATAATGAGGAGCCTTTAGCTAACAAAGAGCCTTTAGCTAACAAAGAGTCATCTGATAATGAGGAGCCTTTAGCTAACAAAGAGCCGTCAGCTAATGAGGCTGTATCAATGGAACAGCAACCATCTGAAGATGATGACTCATCTTTAGAAGATTAAATTTATAAAAGTACTTATTATCACATTTATTTATGTGGTAATAAGTACTTTTGTTAGTATCCATTCGCCTGTTTGGACACTGTAAATGTTATACACCCAATTTTTTTATTTCTAAATTCATAAGGATAAAAGATGTCTAGAGTTTTCAATTTTAGTGCGGGCCCCGCAATGTTACCTGAAGCTGTAATCAAAAAAGCCAGTGAAGAAATGCTTGATTGGAATGGTGAAGGCATGTCAGTGATGGAAATGTCTCATCGTGGTAAGGCATTTATGTCTATTGCTAGCAAAGCAGAAGCTGATTTAAGAACTCTGATGTCCATACCTGATAATTATAAAGTACTCTTTTTACAAGGTGGTGCCAGCCAACAGTTCGCTGCTATACCGTTGAATTTGTTAGGTGATAAAAAAACAGCTGACTATGTCAATACAGGTATGTGGTCAAAAAAAGCAATTGCTGAAGCCAAACGTTATTGTGATGTTAATGTAGTTGCTACATCTGAAGATTCAGGCTTTACAACTATACCTGATTTTTCAACATGGACACTAAATCCAGACGCGGCCTATGTACATTATACCCCTAATGAAACTATTGGTGGTGTTGAATTTGATTACATTCCTGATACTGGGAACGTGCCCTTGGTCGCTGATATGTCTTCTACAATTCTTTCACGTCCTATTGATGTGTCAAAATTTGGAATGATTTATGCTGGTGCACAAAAAAATGTCGGTCCCGCAGGTTTAACCCTTGTGATTATTCGTGATGATTTAATTGGAAATGCAGCCGAAAATACTCCAGCAATGCTTAATTATAAAACTCATGCTGATAATGACTCCATGTACAATACACCACCTACATACAGTTGGTATCTCGCGGGTCTAGTTTTTGAGTGGGTATTACAAAAAGGTGGCCTGGAAGGGATGGGGCAAATCAATAAAGCGAAATCTGATAAACTTTATGCCGCAATTGATGGTAGTGATTTTTATGCAAATCCAGTCGAGGTTCGTTATCGCTCCTGGATGAATGTGCCTTTTACTTTAAAAAGTGCGGATCTTGATGCTGCTTTCCTTGAAGGCGCAGCAAAAAAAGGGTTAGCGACATTAAAAGGTCATCGTTCTGTTGGTGGAATGCGTGCAAGTATTTATAATGCGATGCCAGAAGATGGTATCGATACTCTCGTTAATTTTATGAATGAATTTGCTAAAGAAAATTCATAAAAAATTATTTTATGCTTAATATAGCTGTATTTGTGCTTATGATTATAATACGAGAGGGAAAATATGAATAAAATACTGACTTTAAATAATATTTCAGTGGCAGGTCTTGAAAGGTTTCCGCGTGAGAGTTATGAAATTGCTTCTGAAATTCAGCACCCGGATGGAATTTTATTACGTTCATTTAAAATGCATGACATGGATATTCCTGAAAGCTTAAAAGCGGTTGGTCGAGCAGGTACTGGTGTCAATAATATTCCAGTTGATAAAATGAGTGCTCAGGGTATCCCAGTTTTTAATGCGCCTGGAGCTAATGCTAATGCTGTAAAAGAGTTGGTATTGGCTGGAATGCTAATGTCTGCACGTCATATTGGCCCAGCCTGGGAGTTTGCAAAAGGGCAGGTTGGTACTGACGAAGAGATCAGTAAAGCAGTTGAAGCAGGAAAGAAAAATTTTGGTGGTTTTGAATTACCTGGAAAAACATTAGGTGTCGTTGGATTAGGTGCAATTGGTCGAGCTGTTGCTAAAGTTGCAGAAGATCTCGGAATGAATGTCATTGGTTTTGATCCAGGCTTGACTGTTGAAAGCGCCTGGATGATTTCATCAAGTGTTGAACAGGCTGAAAGTTTTGATGCGATGCTTTCGAAAGTAGACTTTTTAACATTTCATGTACCTTTAATAGATGTGACACGAAATATGCTTAATGCTGATCGTATTAAAATTCTAAAAAAAGGAGCTACCATTCTTAATTTTGCACGTGGTGGCATAATTGATGATGAAGCAATGGCAGAAGGATTAAAATCAGGTCATATCTACGGGTATGTTAATGATTTTGCCAATAATGTCCTAAAAGACGTACCTAATGTTATCACTCTTCCTCACCTTGGTGCTTCAACACAGGATGCAGAAGATAATTGTGCGATTATTGTTTCTGAAAATGTCCGTGATTATTTAGAAAATGGCAATATTAAGCTTTCTGTTAACTTTCCTGAAATAAACATGCCTAAAGCAGAAGGTTGTCATCGTATTACTATAGCCAATAGCAATGTACCAAATATGTTAGGTCAGATATCTTCTATTCTTGCAGATGCTACATTGAATATTATTGATATGGTTAATAAATCTAAAGGTGATTTAGCCTATACTATTGTTGATGTGAATGACGCTGTTTCATCAGAAGTTGTAGAAACATTAGACGCAATTGAAGGTGTTCTTTCTGTTAGAGTTTTGTCTTAATTGGTTGATAAATTATAGGAAGGAAAAAACAGTTTGAGTGAAGATCTCAAAAAAATACGTGATGAAATAGATAGCCTTGATCAAAAGATACAGGAACTATTAAATCAACGTGCCAGTTGTGCTCAAAAAGTAGCTGATGCAAAACTTTCTGAACTAAAAAAAGGAGAGAGTGTTACTTTTTATCGTCCTGAACGTGAGGCTGCTGTTTTACGTAAAGTAATGGAGCGCAATCAAGGTCCCATTAGTAATGAAGAAATGGCGCGTTTATTTCGTGAAGTCATGTCTGTCTGTCTGGCTCTTGAACAACCCATGAAAATTGCTTTTTTAGGTCCAGAAGGCACATTTACTCAAGCAGCTGCACTAAAACACTTTGGTCATTCTGTTGAAACCATACCATTCTCAAGCATTGATGAAGTTTTTAGAGAAGTTGATGCAGGTTCATGTTATTACGGTGTTGTGCCTGTTGAAAATTCAACAGAAGGTGTTATTAGTCACACACTAGATATGTTGATCGAATCACCTTTAAAGATATGCGGAGAGGTATCATTACGTATCCATCAGTATTTGATGGGAAAACAGAATTCTTTAACTGATATAAATAAGGTTTATTCTCACCAACAGTCACTAGCACAATGTCGGGAATGGTTAGATAGTAATTTACCAGGTATAGAGCGTATCCCCGTTAATAGTAATGCTGAAGCTGCTAGACTTGCATCTGAAGAAAGCGGAGCGACTGCTATTGCGAGTAATGCAGCAGCAGAAATATATCAACTCAATCTTTTGGCTCAAAAAATTGAAGATGAACCGGATAATACAACACGATTTATCATCTTGGGAAAACAGGATGTTGACTCAAGCAATCCTGCTTCCTTAAACTCTGATCATACTACTGATAAAACATCTATCATGGTGACGTCTGCGAATGAATCAGGGGCATTATTTGATTTACTTAAACCAATTGCTGAAAATGGCCTTTCAATGACCCGTATTGAATCGAGACCTTCTAAAAGTGGTTTATGGCAATATCTTTTCTTTATCGATATTGATGGACACTCTTCTGATCCTGCAGTTGCAAATGCATTACTTGAAATAAAAAAACACTCTCGCCTGTTAAAAATTCTGGGGTCTTATCCTAAGGCCGTTTTATAATGACTGACGATATAAAATTTCCTCAAGCCGTTGAATGTGTAGCTCAATTGCAACCTTATATACCAGGTAAACCCATTGATGAGCTAGAACGGGAATACGGTGTTAAAAATGCGGTAAAAGTTGCTTCCAATGAAAATCCACTTGGCCCAAGCCCTAAAGTTCTTTCCTATTTAAAGAATGCTTTAGTCAATCCTCTTGAATTTTCAAGGTATCCAGATGGAAATGGTTTTGTTTTAAAAAATAAATTGGTTGAAAAACTGACAACAGAAGGTTTGAACCTTCACATTGATCAAATTACTCTGGGTAATGGTTCAAATGATGTTTTAGATATTATTGCCAGAACATTTGCGAGCAATAATGATGAAGTTATTTTTTCTCAATATGCTTTTGCTGTGTATCCTATTGCTACCCAGGCTGTTGGTGCAACCGCTGTTGTTACAAAAGCAGTAAATTGGGGACATGATTTATCAGCTATGCTCGATGCAATCACCGACAAAACCCGATTGATCTATATTGCCAATCCCAATAACCCAACGGGCACCTGTTTATCCTCAAAAGACTTACTAAGTTTTCTTAAACAAGTCCCTGAAAATATAGTGGTTGTGGTTGATGAAGCTTATGAGGAATATGCATCATTCTCATCAGATGATTATCAATCAATGATCTCTTACTTAAATCAGTATTCAAATTTAATCATTACACGTACATTTTCAAAAGCTTATGGTTTAGCAAGTTTTAGAGTGGGCTTTTCTGTTTCATCAAAAGTAATTGCTGATTTATTAAATCGAGTGAGACAACCTTTTAATAATAATACTTTTGCATTGGAATCTGCCTCAATTGCTCTTGATGATCAAGAACATATTCGTCAGTGTGTTGAGTTAAATTCAAAAGGAATGTCACTACTAGTGAGTGGTTTTGAATCTTTGGGTTTAAGTTATATCCCTTCATCAGGTAACTTTGTTTGTGTAAAAATTGGCTCTCATTGTGCTGAAATATATGAAAAATTACTTCATGAAGGTATTATCACTCGGCCTGTAGCAAATTATCAAATGTCAGAATATTTAAGAATATCAGTTGGTACTATGCCTGAAAATGAACGTGTTTTATCTGCTCTAAAAAAAGTGATGATTTAATTGTTGTTACATTCAAAAATAGTATTTAAATTATGATATCGCAACAAAAAATAAAAAAACTTACTGTTATTGGCGTTGGTCTTATAGGTGGTTCATTCGCTAGAGCGGTTCGTTCTGCTGGTATGGTTGATCATATTACTGGTTGTGGACGTAACTCTGATAATTTAAAAAAGGCAATACAGCTAGGTGTAATAGATGACTATTCCCTGGATATAGAAAATGCAGTCAAAGATGCAGATTTAATTTTTATTGCAACACCGGTTGGTAGTTTCAAGAGTATACTCACTCAAGTTAAAAGCTCCATGAAAGAGGGTGCAATAATAACGGATGCTGGAAGTACCAAATTCAGCGTTATTGAAGCAGCAAAAGCTGTTTTCAATAAAGTCCCACCTAATTTTATTCCTGGACACCCAATTGCAGGGACAGAAAACAGTGGTGTTGAAGCTTCTTTTTCAAAACTTTATCAAGATCATCGTGTTATTTTAACTCCCGTCAAAGAAACAGATCCAACTGTATTGGAGCAGGTCTCAAAACTATGGGAATCTACAGGTGCTCAAGTTGTGCAGATGGAAGCAAAGCATCATGACCTTGTTTTAGCAGCAACAAGTCATTTACCTCACTTGCTTGCTTTTTCTTTAGTAAATACATTGACAACTCTTGATGAAAAACAAGAAATTTTTGAAAATGCCGCTGGAGGATTTAGAGATTTTACTCGCATAGCTTCCAGTGATCCTTCTATGTGGCAAGATATATGTTTGGCTAATAAGGATGCTTTACTTGAACATTTAGATCATTTTACAGATGATCTGCAAAAATTACGTAAAGCACTTGAATGTGATGACAGTCAATTTTTAAAAGATGTTTTCATACGAGCAAAACAAAGTCGTGATGATTTTTCAAAATAGTTCGTTCAATGAAAAACTGGTGTCAAAGTCATCATTATCAATTCTTCTGCTTCCATATTAGATTATTAGTGATAGGAAAAAGGAATGAATGAAGAAACTCCATTATCAATTCAAGTTAGCCCTAAGCAATTAGATTCTTTTTGTAAAAAAATTATTTCTCGATCTCGTAATATATCTAATACCCATGAGGCATTGAATGTTCTAGAAGCATTTTTGAGCTCTTTTTCTATTGATTCACAAGGTGCAGATAATTACATAAATGTTCAACAAGCGCTAAAAGATCATTCTACTGTGACTCGAAAAAAACTTATGGTAGAAAAAACTGAACAACTTGTAGGTGGATTTGTTACACAAAATATACAATTGCTGGCAGATGTTTATGGTGCGCTTTCAAGAAATGGTTTTTATCAAATATTAACAACTGCTACTAATCAAATTAGCCGTGATCAAATACCTGATATCTCTAATTGGGTTATTTCCTGGGCTGAAAAATCAAAAAAACTAGCAGAAGAAGCCAGTGGATATCCGGATGCTCTGGATTTTAAAAAAGCAAATATAAATATTAAACATTATCAGACCATGGCTGATATTGCTTATTTTTTTAAGAATACTTACAAATAACTCTTATAATAAACTTTAAAATATATTAAAAATAAAAACTATAATGTTAAATATCAAGAAAATAGAGAATATTTCTAAAAAAATTATTAAGTCTGTGTCAAATGAAAAATTGCTCCCTTTTTATAAAAAAGTCCAGGCACAAAAAAAGTCAGACGGTTCTTTAATTACCCAGGCTGATATTGAAGTTCAAAAATTAATTAAATCTGAGCTGTATTCGCACTTTCCTGAGTTTGATTTTTTTGCAGAAGAATTGACAGAAGAAGAACACTCGCAATTTTTTGCTAACAATCATTCTGGGTATTGGTGTCTTGATCCCATTGATGGTACAAGTAATTTTGCATCAACTTTACCCTATTTTTCAATCTCATTAGCATTAATAATAAATGGTGAAACGGTTATGGGGCTTGTATATGACCCTATGAGAGATGAATGCTTTAGTGCAATAAAGGATCAAGGAGCTAAATTGAACGGAGAACCAATTAAACGTTTAGATGCTCCAAAAGAGCTAAGTGAATGTATCGCTATCATTGATTTTAAACGATTAAATACTGAACTTTCAGTAAAGCTCGTAACTGATTTACCTTATCGTTCTCAACGCAGTTTTGGTTCTGTGGCTTTAGATTGGTGTTGGTTAGCAATGGGAAGGGGACAACTCTATCTTCATGGAAAACAAATGTTGTGGGATTATGCTGCTGGATTACTGATAGCTACTGAAGCAGGTTGTGTTTCCTGTACATTGGATGATGAAGTTATTTTTCAAGAATCACTCATTCCCAGGCAAATAGTTGCAAGTATTAATAATGATCTTCAAAAACAATGGGTTAAATTTGTTTTCTAATGTTAATTATAGGGTAAACTTTTTATCAAAAAATTATTGTGAATCGTATAACTATTGTTAATATAAGTTAATATAAAACTTGCACTTACATTCTTTTTTCGTAAACTATAGCATCTTTAATCGATAGACACTTTTCGACTATCAATTGCACTGATAATACTCATTATAAAATCGTTAACTAAAAGGCAAAATTAATGTCAGAAGAACAATCAATTACCTATGTGGCACAACCTGGTGGTCAATTATCAGGTCAATTTCGTGTTCCTGGTGATAAATCAATTTCACATCGCTCAATTATGTTGGGCTCTTTAAGTGAAGGTTCTATGACTGTTTCTGGTTTTTTGCAGGGTGAGGATTCACTCGCAACTCTCACTGCATTCAGAGCAATGGGAGTAGATATTATTGGTCCTGATCCTATGGGTAAGGTCATCATCCATGGTGTTGGAATGCATGGACTGAAAGCACCCAAAGAACCATTAGATCTTGGTAATTCTGGCACATCTATGCGTTTATTAACGGGATTATTATCTGCTCAAGGTTTTAACCTTACTTTGACAGGTGATCATTCTTTATCTACCCGTCCAATGAAACGTGTAACAGACCCTGTTATTCAAATGGGTGCTAATATACTGTCACAGGATAAAGGTACTGCACCATTAAGCATTAATAGTGATGATAATACTCAACTTAGCGGTATTGATTACACCTTACCCATGGCAAGCGCACAAGTTAAATCATGTGTCCTGCTTGCAGGTTTATATGCTCAAGGGCAAACATGTGTAACAGAACCCGCACCTACCAGAGATCATACAGAACGTATGCTGCAAGGTTTTGGTTATAAATTAGACATTGAAAAGCTGGATGAACAACGAAGTAAAATTTGTCTCCAGGGTGGTGGTAAATTAACAGCTTGTGATATTGATGTACCTTCAGACATATCTTCAGCTGCTTTTTTTATGGTTGGTGCCAGTATTTCTGAAGGTTCTGATATCACATTAAATCATGTAGGAATTAACCCAACACGTATTGGGATTATTAATATTCTAAGAGATATGGGAGCTGATATCACTTTAACTAATGAAAAAGAAGTTGGTGGTGAACCAGTTGCTGATATTCGTATTCGTTATGCCCAGCTGAAAGGTATTCATATACCAGAAGATCAAGTCCCATTAGCTATTGATGAGTTTCCAGCCATTGCAATTGCTGCTGCATGTGCTCAGGGAAAAACAATACTTACAGGAGCTGAAGAATTACGAGTTAAAGAAAGTGATCGTATTCAAGCAATGGTTGATGGTTTACAGATACTGGGTATTGATTGTGAAGGTACTGATGACGGCATGATTATTAATGGCGGACAAATTGGTTCTGGAACTGTTGATAGTCTTGGAGATCACCGAATTGCAATGTCATTTGCTATGGCCTCTTTAAGAGCAAATGGCACAATTACAATTCAAGATTGTGCCAATGTTAATACATCATTTCCGGGTTTTATTAAACTGTCGCAGTCTTCAGGTTTAAACGTTGATATAAAGGCTATGTCTTAATGTCTGATACTAAAATTCCTGTTATTACTATTGATGGTCCTGGTGGCGTTGGAAAAGGGACGATATCGGCATTATTGGCTGAAAATCTTAACTGGAACTATTTAGATAGTGGTGCTCTCTACCGATTAACTGGTCTTGCCTGCGTACAAAAAAGCATTAAATTCGAAGCGACTGATGAAGTTGCAAAATTAGCCGAGAACCTGGTTGTTCAATTTTTACCAAGCGGTGGGATTTTATTAGATGGAAACGAGGTTGAACCGCTTATTAGAACAGAGGTTGCTGGAAATAATGCCTCAAAAGTTGCGGCTATACCTGAAGTGCGTGAAGCTTTATTGAAACGCCAAAAAGCTTTTTTACAATTACCAGGATTAATAGCAGATGGTCGTGATATGGGAACAACCATTTTTCCAGAGGCCACATTAAAAGTTTTTTTAACTGCTTCAGCAGATGAAAGAGCAAAAAGACGCTATAAGCAGTTGATAGAAAAAGGAAATAATGTTAAGCTCGCGGACCTTGTTGTAGAAATTCAAGAGCGTGATGAGCGAGACATGAATCGCAGTTCGTCACCTTTAAAAGCAGCAAAAGACGCACATATTATTGATACATCTGAGCTGACAATTGAGGATGTCTTTAATAAAGTGATACGGCTTTATAAAAATTCTATCTAATTTTAGTATTTTTACTGAATTAGAAGTTTAGAGAGTAAAGAATGTATTCAGTTAATAAATTCCCTTTTTCATTTAGAAAAAATTATTTATTGCTGATACCCTGGTAAAATTTGAGAGATATTTCTCGAATTTTAATGTTATGTTGAATTATATTATGGCTTAATGCGGTACTATTTTAATTTTTCTCTATTTAATACACTACAATTTTTGTGGGACGAGGGAAGAATCATCCAAATTTATATAATGAAAATAATTAGAATAGACTATAAACTTATGCCAATCGACCTAAGGATAATTTAAAAAATGACAAAATCTGAGTTGATTGAAGCGCTATCTCAAAAACAATCTCAATTGGCCTATAAAGATGTCGAATTAGCAGTTAAATCGATGCTTGATCTTATGGCGCAAACCCTCGCCTCTGGTGAACGTATTGAAATTCGTGGTTTCGGTAGCTTCTCATTGCATTATCGCCCACCAAGAACTGGTAGAAACCCTAAAACGGGTGATGCTGTCACTCTTGCGTCAAAGTATGTTCCACACTTCAAACCAGGTAAAGAGTTAAGAGAGCGAGTTAATAAAACTCGTAGTAAGGAATTGCTATAAATTTCTGTTTCTGCATCATTTTTTTGAATTAAAAGAGACAAAATCAATGTTTATTACTATTATTTTATTTTAATAGTAATAAATGTATGATATTTTCACTTTGACCGTTATAGTATATAGAACGGGTCAACAACTTCTGTAATATCTTCAATATCTATAATATGCTAATCGGTGAAATAAATGAAACGATTGTTTAGCGTTTTAATATTACTTGTATTTATGGCCTTTGGTGTCGCTATTGCGATTGTTAATGCTAATGAAGTGGTTTTTAATTTTTACTATGGTAGTGTGACTCAACCATTATCGATTTTGTTAGTTGGTGCAATTTTCGTAGGTGCATTGCTTGCTACGCTGATTAATAGCCTTGTTATTTTAAGTTTACGACATCAATTACGTCGAGCTCAACGACAACTGAAACAGACAGAAGAAAAGACGGTGACACTTATTGAGTCATCTGATAAAAATTAATGGATCTATATGTTTCATTATCTATAAATTCATTAATTCTTTTGGTTATTATCAGGTAATCAGGACTGTGGCCAGACTATTCATAAAGCAAAGGTTTAGTGAGCCATACCTTTCAGGGAACCAACATTCTCAGGAAACCAGAGTTTTCAGGTTATATGATTGACAATACGCCCTTATTTATTGTTTTACCTTTTATCCTCCTTGCCTTTATGCTTGGAATTTTTTTGGGTCGTCGTAAATCTGAAAAAAATTCCATTTCATCAAACTACACTTTAAGTTCTGATTATTTTAAAGGTCTAAATTATTTGCTCAATGAACAAACTGATAAGGCTATTGATGTCTTTGTTGGAATGTTAGAAGTTGGTGAAGAAACAGTTGATACACATATCTCTCTGGGAAACCTCTATCGGCAACGAGGTGAAGTTGAACAGGCAATTAAAATACACCAAAACGTAATTGCTAAACCTTCTTTAAGTCTTGCTAAGCGAAATGATGCTCTATATGAATTAGCCAAAGATTTTATGAATGCAGGCTTATTGGATAGAGCAGAAAATCTTTTTCATGAGCTTATCCAAAAACAATCCAATGTTTCTTCAGCTCTTAAGTATTTATTATCAATTTATCAGCAGGAGCATGACTGGGAGCAAGCAATTCTTACTGCAAAAAAACTTGAATCGGCGACAAATAAATCTTATTCACAGCAAGTCGCTCACTTCTATTGTGAACTTGCATTAATTAACCATAAAGCCGGTCATTCACAAGCAGCGTTAAAACAAGTAAAAAGAGCTCTGGGAACAGATAAGCAATCAGTCCGTGCAAGTATTTTAGAAGGTGAAATTAATCAAAAGTTAAATAATTGTAAAGCTGCAACGCGTGCTTACAGACGTGTTGAACAACAAGATCCGTTAATGATTTCAGAAGTTCTTGAGTCCTTGTTGAAATGTTATAAAGAACTCAATAATACTAAAGAGATTAGAACGTATTTAGAGCATGTATTGAATAAATATGGAGGAATTACATCAATACTTCTGTGTGCTCAACAAATTCAGCTAACGTCCGATGATAAAACGGCAGCATTATTTATTGTTAACTCACTCCGAAAAAAACCATCAGTTCGCGGTTTAAGTTTTCTTATTGATATGAGTTTGGATTTTACCAAGGGAACTGCTCATGAAAATCTATTAATTTTACAAGAAATTACCAATAAACTACTTGAGAATAAACCTGTCTATCAATGCACCCAATGTGGTTTTAATGGAAAATCAATGTATTGGCAATGTCCCAGTTGTAAATCATGGAGTTCTATAAAACCTATCCAGGGCATTGAGGGTGAATAGCCATAGAATATGATTTGCATTAATCTAAATTATAACTTTAATTTTAGGAACTACTATGAAATCTCCTGAAGAGCCAAGAATTATAATCGCTCTTGATTATAAAGATAAGATATCGACTCTGGCACTAGTTGATCAATTAGAGCCCTCGTTATGTCGTTTGAAAGTGGGTAAAGAATTATTTGTTCGATGTGGTCCTGATTTAGTTAAGATACTCATTGATAAAGGTTTTGATGTTTTCCTGGATTTAAAATTTCACGATATTCCAAATACAGTCGCGGCAGCCTGTCAAGCCGCTGCAGATATGGGAGTCTGGATGGTAAATGTTCATGCTTCTGGTGGACGAAAAATGATGGAATATGCTAGAGAGGCTATTCAAAATAATGAGCATCAACCATTACTTATAGGTGTGACAGTATTAACCAGTTTGAATCGTCAGGATATAGCAGAAGTTGGTCTAGATCTTGAACCTGCTGATCAAGTACTGCGTTTAGCAAAACTTGCTAATGATTCTGGACTGGATGGGGTCGTTTGCTCTCCACAGGAAGTCTCAGCTTTGAAACAAGAAATTGGTCAGAATTTTTGTCTTGTGACACCAGGGGTCAGACCAAAGGGAGCAGATATTGGTGATCAACAAAGAATAATGACACCATCACAAGCTTTAACTTCTGGTTCTGATTATCTGGTTATTGGACGTCCCATCACTGCTCATAATGAACCACTAAAAGCTTTAAAGAATATTATTGAGGAGTGTCAAAATATCTAGTTGGAAAGATATGGGCCGCTTAAACCATGGTGAAGTCTTTTGAACATACTTTATTGCGACCAGTTTCTTTTGCTTCGTAGAGAAGTTCATCAGTTTTTGATAATAATTCATGAATATCAGTATTGCTATTCATGAATGTGGTAAGTGCACCGATACTGATCGTTATATTTAAACCTGAGAAATCAGTTTGTTGTACTTTTTTTCTAAACTTTTCGGCAATATTTATCGTTTGATCATGACTGGTATTATTTAAGATGACAATGAACTCTTCACCGCCATAGCGCGCGCTAAAATCTTCAGCACGAAAATTATTTAAAATAATTTCCCCGATTTTAGCGAGAACATCATCACCAATCACGTGACCATGAACATCATTGACTTGTTTAAAATGATCAATATCAAAAAATAAGATACCAATTGATTTTTTATGTCTAATTGCAGTACTACAGAGCTTAGGTAAAAGTTTTTCCATTGCGTGCCGATTGTGCAAACCTGTTAGGTGATCTTGCATTGCTTGTTTATACAGCTGCTCTTGCTGTGTCTCCACCTGATCAAACAAGTGCTTGGTCATAATAAGATTTTTAACTCGGACTAATAACTCTTCTTTAACATAGGGTTTAACAATATAGTCATTGGCACCTGATCTGAGTAGTTCAACACGTCTTGACGTATCATCAAGTCCAGAAACTGCTAAGATGGGCATTTTATAATTTTCGGGGGTTACTTCACGTAACGCTCGAACAAAGCCAAGTCCATCTAATTTACCTTCAAGAACCACATCGGTTATCACCATGTCATATTTTTCATGATTATCTCTATAGTTAGCATAAGCTTCATCAGCACTAAAAAAATGATCGAATGAAACATTGGTATTTTCAAGATCGCGCATTGTAAGAGTTGCTGCTGTTTTACTGTCTTCAACATAAAGAATGTGGGCATTGATTGTGCAAATGCGTCGATTGAGTAATGATTGAATTTTCTCAGAAAGATCTTCAAGATTTGTGCGACCAAAAACTTCTGTGATTCCAGCATTATAAGCATCATGAGTTGATAAACTCTTATCTGTTGATGCCATCAACATAATTGGAATATCATGATATTTTTTATTTAAACGAATGGCTTTTGCTAAATCGATACCATTTTTTTTATATTCCAGTTGATAAGCTGTACAAACAATATCAATATCTTCTTCATTTAGTCTTTCAAGAGCATTTGAATAGTTATGCGCAAGAGAAACAATAACGCCTTCACCTGAAAATATGCGTGACAAAACGGTTTGTTGGAGTCTGGAGCGTTCAACTATCAAAACTTTCATTAAATAAGAGCCTTTAAAATGATAAGTTAAGTTTAGACTAATTATAAAATATCTAAATGTAATTTTGGCTAAAAGTCTAAATTCATCACACTTTACTTAAGATTGGTAATAAAATTATTCATTTGAGTTTATCTAGCTATAAAAACAATGGCAGAGGTTTATTATTCAATAAAAAATAAGCTTAATGAAGGAACATATGTAATGATAAGAACACATAATAAAAGAAGTAGCATCATTACAATGGTAGAACGATAAACATAGAAAATTGATTTATTAAATCGATAACTGGCAATGAATAAGTTCATTCCTACGGGAGGCGTTAAGTAGCCTAGTTGCATATTGGCTAAAAAAATAATTCCAAGATGAACAGGATGAACACCAAAACTTATTGCAACAGGAACGATTAATGGTGAAATAATAACTATTGCAGAAAATATATCAAGAATAGCACCTAATGCTAATAAAAAGATATTTAATAAAAGTAAAAATGTCACCTGACTATCGATATGATTTTTTATCCATTCAAATAAAATTAACGGTATTTCAGCATCAATTAAGTAATTTGTCATTGCTAATGCACTTGCAAGAATAAGAAGAATACTACCAATCATCGTCATAGAACTTTCGATAACTTTGGGTAATTGAGATAGGCTCACTTCTTTGTATATAAACACTTCGACAATAATGATATAGAGTGCTGTCACAGCAGCTGCTTCAGATACAGCAAATACACCTGAGAAAATCCCACCCAGTACAATAAATGGTAAAGGTAGCTCCCATATGGATTCACGTAAAGACGATAATAATTCTGTGTTGCTATAGACTTTCTTTTGAATAGGAGTATTACGGTTTAGCCAGATACTCCAAAAAAATAAGGTAAAAATCATTAATAAAGTCGGTAAAATCCCTGCTAAAAAAACCTGTTCAATACTAATGCTCTGATCCAGATCTAACTGCTGCACAATGACAACATATAAAATTAAAGGTAATGAGGGGGGCAATAGTAAACCAAGACTACCAGAAGTTGTAATGAGTCCCAGAGAGAATTTTTCAGAGTATGATGACTGTTTTAAGGCTGGATAGAGTAGAGCACCCAGCGCAACAATGGTAACGCCTGTTGCTCCGGTAAAAGCGGTAAATAGAGCACTGGC
>JAPHSW010000266.1 GCA_026196615.1 Gammaproteobacteria bacterium
AGTGCTGTATCAAAAGCAGATATTGTTAAACAGGTTTCACCGCATACATTCAGGCATAGTTTTGCAACTCATTTACTCGAAAATGGTTACGACATCAGAACTGTACAGGAATTGATGGGCCATAAAGATGTTCGCACAACCATGATTTACACTCATGTATTAAACACACCTGGAATAACTGTTAAAAGTCCAATTGATTTTGACTAACACAGTGGACTTATACACTAAACAACTCAGTAATAACTTTTTAAGTTTAGGATATTATGAGTTTTGAGATTTTCTAATTATTTTACATTTTATTATTTCATTAAATTCACTGTTCAGTTGTTATACTAATCAGATGAAGGCCTTTCGATTTTGCTTTTAAGCTTAGTCTTTTGGGTTGATAAGCATTTAAATAATCAGAAATATCTTCTAATTCAACTCTGCCTTTAAAAACTTCAAATAATGCCCCTGCAATAAAGCGAACCATATAGCGTAAAAATCCATTACTACAAATTTTAATGTAATAGATATTTTCACCCAATGGTGAAAAATTAGCAGAATGAATGTCACAATGAGTCACAGTTCTTATTGTCGAAACTGTTTTTTTGTCTTTATTACAAAAGTTTTGAAAATCATGGGTTCCAACAAATAATTGGCAGGCCTTTATCATTTTTTCAAAGCGTTCTTGATGTGAAAAATCATCAAGAGGATGACCTAGTTCACAACCAATAATATCGTTAAATACAGGATTCGTCAGCTGAGAAAGAGAAAAGTAATAATGATATTCTTTCATGCTTGAAATTGTATGTGGGTTAAATTGCTGACTGCAAGATTCACAATGTATCAGTTGGACATCATCAGGAAGCTGAGCATTCATAGCCATTTGGAAGCGTGTTGCTGGTATTTCCTGTTCTATACCAATTCTGGCCAATTGACTCCTGGCATGCACGCCAGCATCAGTACGACTGGCACCTGATAGAGAAAATTTTTGATACTTGGTGACTTTATTCAGTGCTTTTTGGACTACCCCCTGAACCGTGGGACTCTTTTCATGGGCATCATCAAGTGCTTGAGCCTGCCAGCCTGAATAAGCAGTGCCTTTATAGGCAATAGTCACTTTATAATAAAACATAGGATGTATTTGTCATAATAGCTCATTATTCTAAACCATATTTCTTGATATCAAAATAAATTAATTAAACATATTATAGTTGCACATACAACTATATTGGTGTATTCTTTTGTTTATGTTTGAAGAATGCCTCTATTTTAATACTAATGCCTTAGCCAGAACGGTGACACGAATCTGGACAGACAAGTATCGCCAATTTGATTTATCTCCACCTCATGCTTTCTTATTACGTACTGTACTTTCTAATCCTGGAATGTTTCCTCGTGAGCTTGCCAATGAACTGAATCTCACACGTTCAACCATTACTCGATTTTTAGATAGTTTGGAAAACAATGGTTTTTTGATACGCAAAGCAACTGAGACAGATGGACGAGAGGTGAAAATTTATCCTACCCCAAAAGCAAAAAAAATTCATACACAATTAAATAATACCGGTAAAGAACTTACACAACTTATGGGGCAAATACTGGGTGAAGATGAACTCTCAGAAATCGTGTCAAATATTCGTGAAGTTAAAAAAACAATCGAAGAAAAATAGTTATTTTTTGGCCCATATAGTTGCATATACAACTATAATTTATTTATTCAAAAGGAGAATAATATGCCTTACATTAATATACGTTTAGGTGCTATGCTTGATGAAACTCAAAAACAGGAGTTATATAAACAAACAACATCACTCATGAATACAATTATGAGAAAACGACGTGAAGTGACGGTAGTTCATATTCACGAATCATCTCCATCACAGTGGTCAACCAATGGTGTTCAGCTGTCTGTGAATGATGCAACGAGTGTTTATGTAGATATCAAAGTCACCCAAGGGACAAACACACCAGAGGAAAAAAAAGAAATGATTGCACAAACCATTACAATGCTTCAAGAAATAGTTGGCACAATACAAGAAGCTTGCTATGTTGTCATTGATGACATACCAGGTGATTCATGGGGCTATAATGGAAAAACTCAGGCAATGCGTGCTTTATTGTGAATAAAATCAAAGAACAAAAAATAATAGATTCATGGCAGAATAATGTCCAACCATGGATTCGAGCTGTTC
Source organism: Gammaproteobacteria bacterium (assembly GCA_026196615.1). Classification (GTDB taxonomy): domain Bacteria; phylum Pseudomonadota; class Gammaproteobacteria; order GRL18; family GRL18; genus GRL18. Next base: position 2,178 of record JAPHSW010000266.1, read on the forward strand.
GTGAAGGTGAAATTGAAAGTCGATTACTCGTCACTAATAATGCCATCATTGATGTCATTTTAAAACAATCACCCAAAACAGTGCTTGATATTGGATGTGGTGAGGGGTGGTTATGCCGAGAATTAAATAAATCCAATATCACAACACTGGGTATTGATGTTGTTTCAGAGTTTATAGAAAGTGCTCAAAAAAAAGGCGTAGGAAGTTTCAAAAAGCTATCACATAATGAACTTGTAAACGGTGCACTTAGAGAGAAATTTGATATCATCGTTTGTAATTTTTCTCTATTTGGAAAAGAATCGGTTGAAGAATTATTTCATTATATTCCTCATCTTTTAACATCAGATGGTTTATTTATTATCCAAACAATTCATCCTATATCAGGCTGTGGAGAAGCACCTTATGAAGAAGGATGGCGAAAAGGTTCCTGGACTGGTTTTAGTCAGGAATTCAAAGACCCTGCACCATGGTATTTTAGAACAATAGAAGCATGGAAAAATTTATATCTTGAATGTGATTTTAAACTTAATGAAATAGTAGAACCCTTGCATCCCACGACAGAAATACCAGCCTCTATTATTTTTGTTGGCACATATGCTGGGACATTAGTTGATACATAAAATTCAGTTAACGAGTCAATATGATCAAAACACAAAGATTACACTTACGATTTATTAAAGATAGCGATGCAGAAGCAATTCAAGATGCACTGACACATCGTCAAATAGCAGATTCTATGATCTCTATTCCATATCCATACTCGATAGAAGAGACAAAACAGGATATTAAGAAATACCAACAAGAACAAAAAAGCGGCAAGGCATGTGTATTTGTGATAGAAGGTATTGAAGATAAAAATTTTTATGGTTTAGTTGAAATACGGAATATTGAGTTAGAACATTCTCAAGCTGAACTTAGTTTTTGGTTAGCCACAAAAGCATGGGGCAAAGGATATATGACTGAGGCTCTTCAGGCCATTGTCAATTATTGTTTTAAAACTCTTAATCTAAACAGACTCTATTGTTACCACATGTTAAAAAACCATGCATCAGGAAAAACAATTAAACAAAGTGGTTTTACTCAAGAAGGAACACTTCGCCAAAGAGTGAAAAAATTGGGTGTATTCGAGGATGTTGCATTATGGGCAATTTTACGTAAGGATATAAACGTTTTGTAATCACAGAAAACAACCATCCTTTTTTTTAACATGAGCAACAATAGAATACTCATAAACTATGAACATAGAACTCGTTAAAGCAGATTATTTAAACAGCCGACATAAAATAGACATCTTGATGCTCATGAATGCTTATGCATCTGATCCCATGGGTGGAAGTCAACCACTGTCTGATGAGGTCAAAAATAATTTGCTTAAAGAATTATCTAAATTGCCACATGCTTTTTCTATCATTGCCTATATTGAAGGACTACCCGCTGGATTAATTAATTGTTTTGAGGCTTTTTCTACTTTTTCATGTAAACCATTAATCAATATTCATGATGTGATTGTATTGAATCAATACAGAGGCAATGGCATTAGCCAAAAATTACTTGCAAAGGTTGAAGAAATTGCCTTACAAAAAGGATGTTGTAAAGTCACCCTGGAAGTATTGAGTAACAATGAAATAGCAAAATCAGCCTATAAAAAGTTTGGATTTTCAGATTATGAATTAGATCCCAAGGCTGGAACGGCATTATTTTGGCAAAAAAAATTACTATAATTTAACCACAATTTGTGCAAATAATTACATTGAATTTAATACAACAACCTCCAGGTTAAATACATATGTCACGACTTTTTTACTTTGCAGTCTTTATTTTATCATCACACAATCTTTTTGCTCTTGATTTTGAATCTGATCTTATCCAGTCTGCCATAGAGAGAACACATCATGATATACGCTATGATGGTTCATACTTTGCCATGGATTATCCCAATGGTGATGTACCAGAACATTTAGGGGTCTGTACTGATGTTATTATTCGCAGTTATAGAAAAATAGGCACTGATTTACAACAACTGGTTCATAAGGATATGCAGGCATACTTTGAGAGCTACCCTTCAAAGAGAATTTGGGGCTTAAACAGAACAGATAAAAATATCGATCACCGACGAGTTCCAAATCTGCAATCTTTTTTTAAGCGCCATGGAAAATCACTCTCCATTTCAAACAATGCTAGTGATTACAAACCAGGGAATCTGGTCACATGGAATTTAGCAGGTAATTTGCCACACATTGGTATTGTGACGGATCAAATTCACCCTGAAACAGGAAATCCTCTTATCGTTCATAACATTGGCAATGGCCCTGAATTAGAAGATATGCTTTTCAACTACACAATCACAGGACATTATCGATTTGTACCCGAAAAATATCATAGCCAGCCGGAATAAAGAAGCTAAGACGTTTCTGATAATGCTTTATAGAGACCTTCATTAGCATCTTGTTCTTGACTGCCCCATTCGTCGAAACAAATCAAATCTTCAACGGGCAAACGCTTTCGCCAACCCGCTGATTTAAGCTCAGGCTCCACATAAAAATGTTCCACATACCCCATGCATAAATACGCAACAGGAGTAACAGCGGTGGGTAATTTTAAGGCTTGCTTCAGTGCTTTTTTATTAAAAATACTCACCCAGCCAACACCAACTCCTTCAGCTCTTGCTGCCAGCCAAAGATTTTGAACTGCACAAACACTACTAAACAGATCCATAGATTTATCATGTGTACGCCCAATAACAACAGGCCCTGCTCTCTCTCGGTCACAAGTCACAACAAGATTAATTGGGGATTCTAAAATACCTTCTAACTTTAATTTTTGGTAAATAGCACTTTCCTCAGGTTCAAACATCTCTGCAGCTTCACCATTAGCTTTTAAGAAAATATCATGAACTGATTTTTTGACCTGAGGATTTTTAATGAGGAGAAAATTCCAGGGTTGCATAAACCCAACAGAGGGAGCGTGATGAGCAGCTTTTATGATTCTTGCCAGCACCTCATCAGGGATGGGATCTGGCTTAAATTGGCCCCGTACATCACGTCGAGAATAGATGGTTTTATAAACTGCATCCCGTTCATCTTCTGTAAAAACATGGTCTGTTTGGTGTGCAGGTTTAGGCGTTTCCATAGTATTCCTTTTAAAACTGGAAAAGGTCGATTCTACACATTTATTCTATTCTGACACAATAGAGAGATCGATGTACTTTGCTTATATAAAGTAAATCGACAAAAACTTATGCATGCACATCGAGATAGCCTCGTTCAATGGCCGTCTCCAAAGCTTTAGAAGCCTCAACAAGCTCTTCATAGGTTTCACGCAAGCTCTTTAGTTTTTTGATTTGCTCGGGTGCAGGTAGTTCACCATCCAAAACATTTGATAAGTCAAATAAGCCTTTAAGGTAACGAGCTCGTGCTCTTGCCACCATTTGGACAACAGGATTTAAACCTTCAAGCTTCAATTCAGGAATTTTAGGATTTATTTCTTCTCGATTAATTTCACGAACTGCTTTTTCAAACTGAAGTAATAAACGATTTATATCAAGTTCACTCATGTGAGACCTCAAAAGATAAATTAATTTTATTATATAATATTCTGAGAGAGTATAGTGGGATATTTATTATTATCAATAAAGGAAACTTAGGTGCCAAGCAGTAATTTGAAAAACAGCATACGATAGGTCAGTCTTTATTGTAATATTGAATATAAAACAAGGTATTAGAGTATATTGATTATCCTCTCATGATTTGGGCCCCTATAAAAAGTTCATTACCAACATCAATATTTTTCCCTTCCAATTTCATAACATCTTTATTTTTATCAAAATGTAGGAGTTAACCTACTAAATAGGGTGTTTTCTACCCTTAAAGAATTTTTCTCAGTAAGTTAGCATGAAATAATTGATGGAATAAATTATTCTACTGTTAACTGCAATTAATGAGATTAGTAAAATAAATTTGTCTCTGTTTATACGTGAGCAAGGCTGTTTGCTTAGGGCCTTACTCCAACAGTTTAAAAACAAAACAGTCGCCGTTCTGGTGGACAATTAATATATGAGGGCTTCATTTATCCAACCGACACCGAATACATTTAGACCTACTCAAGTTTTTTGCATGTTCGGATCAGAGACTAGTGGGACGAAAATCCCAAAAATTCCAGCCGCCTGATACAAATAAATTGAGTCGATTTGAATATTTATTTTAGAAAACACTTCAATTTAGCTATATAAAGACACAATGTATTTTGAAGAATAATACTCATGGCACTAAAAAAGGAATAAATAAATGACGGATGATAATAATTTAGTCCCACTCCAATGGGAGGATATATACAGCATCGATATAGCTGAAATTGATGAGGAACACAATGGTTTATTATCAATGCTGAATATCTGTATTGATATAGCAAATGGAGTTGATCAAGAGCATGAACTCGATGATATTCTCATTGAGCTTATCGAGCATACTAAATTCCATTTTCAGCATGAAGAGCAAATTTTTTTAGACTGTGATTATCCTCATCTTTTAAAACATAAGGAAGTACATCAGAGGCTTCTCAGAGAGGTTGCACAGTTCAAAAAAGAATATGAACAGGATAAGCTAACTTTAGAGTCATTAATTAATTTTTTAACCAGCTGGTTAAAAGATCATATGATGGGTATGGATAGAGTAGCAGGCTCTTATTGCACTGCAAGCAAAGAGCAAAGAATTTCACTAATTAATAATCAAACCAGAATTCTTTTAGTTGACAGTGAAAAAGAAACACATTATTTACTACATGATGCAATGTCTGATTATAATATTATCTCTACTTATTCAAGTACAGAAGCATTAGATATTTTAAACACTGAAAAAGTGGACATTATTCTGCTTAATGTGAGTATGCCAGACATTGATGGTTATGAGACTTGCAAACAAATAAGAGCACAAGAGTTTGATATGCCTCCTATACCTATAATTTTTTTAAGTGATAAAATATTCCTTGAAAATATTATCAAAGGCTATGACGTTGGTGGAACTGATTATTTAACCAAACCTTTCAAGCTCTCTGAGCTTAGAGCTAAAATTAATATCGAAGTTAAAAAATTCAATTTAGCCAAAACTGCACAAGAAAATTTATCTGAAGTAACAGAAGCCGTTTTGAGCGTTCAAAATACTAATGCAAAAATATATTCAATATGTCTTTTTCTTCAACAGAGTTTTTTTTGCAAAGATATTGAATCTTTATGTGAACTTTTTTTTACAGTAACTCAAGGTTTTGGAACTGAAGCAACAATTTATATTCATAGTCAGGAAAGTTCTGCATTTTATAACTCTGAAGGAACACAACACTCCATGAGTAATTCCATATTAGAACAAGTATACTCTAAAGGTGGGCGTATTTTTCAGTTTGGTAAAGACAGGGCTGTTTTTAACTGGAAACTTGCATCAGTGCTAGTCAATAATTTACAGGATGATGTAGATAATATTGCCTTATTAATGGATGGTTTTGAAATGGGTTTAAAAGCAATAGAAGCATCTAATAAGTTTGAAGCTATATTGACAGACTATAAAGAGCTTAAGTATCAACAAGGGATTCAAGTCTCAAAAATATTTAATGATGTCGTTTATGAAATTCAGGGTGAGTTGAGTCAAACGGGTTATGATAGTTTATCAGAAGAACAAGAAGTTGCTTTAATACGTATTATTGAAGCTAAAAGTGATATGGTCGATGAACTTTTTAATCAAGACCTGAAAATGGATGAAGAATTATCCAATGTGATGAGTAATCTTCGTACCGATAATAGCAATGTTTTGAAAGAAGATGATGATGGGATTGTTTTTTTGTGAGCAATTTTTTGCACTAGTGTCATTCATTGCCAGAAAAAACTGGCAAACTATACTTAAACCTTTAACAATCATCCACGAAACAAAACTTCATCACTTTAAGAGATAATGTGTATTAGTTGTTCTTTTAAAAAGATAGAGTATATCAGGGAGTATTTGTTGGTGGCTGTTCTGCTTGAGGATTTTCAGTGTCACTATTACTTTCTTCAGCGTCAGCACCTTCATTTTCCCCGAGTTCTTCCGAAAAACTTTCTGCTAGTTTTTTCTTCGTGTTCTCACTGAACATTTTATTCATTTGATCCAGCATAAAGTTGGCTTGCTCTGTTAACTCAGTAATTCGCGGATGAGAATTAATTCCTGACCCCTTAAGAGCATGAATAATATAATAGTAATGTTCTTTTGCAATTAAAAAATGTTCTTTCTCAGTTTCTGAACTGGCCATATCAGAATAAAATTGAAATATTTTTTCACATCTAAGCAGTTTTACCTCATTAAGATAGTCATGCAATTGAGTCCTTTTGACCCTTGAAAACCAATTGTGAGAATTCAGTATTCGAATCAGCCTGCCAAGTTTAATCAGCCTTTTCTTGAATTCATTTTCATCCTTGATATCGGCCATGCTTTGCACTTTGGTTGCAGTCTCCGTTTCCTCCTTTGCTTCTTCTATTAACGCCTGAATACCTCTAAAATTTTTATCAAGCGACTGAATGGTTTGCAAACGTACCATGATTTCATTCGCAATTAGATTACGAATATTATCACTAATATCACAGCTTTTCAGACCATCAAGTAGATCACTCAGCTCATCTAAACTCTGCTTGATTCTTAGAATTTTTATACGCTTTTCACGTTGATTTTGCTCATAGACTTCTGCCACACTATTAACAAATAGTGTCATAAGTAAGAGTCCACCAATTGCAAAAAATATCAGGTATTCTTCCATTAGCTCTTTAATTTATGTTTAGAGTCTTAAAGTTAGAAAAATACCACTCTACTTAAGACTTGTTGTTAGAGTTCTTTTCAATGGCTGATAAAATTCCTCGTAGAATATTCAGCTCTTTTTGATCCGGCCTGGCTCGATTAAATAAACGCCTTAGCCTTTCCATCATTTGTCCTGGATGTTTTGGTATGATAAATCCCACATCCGTTAATACACCTTCCAAATGTTGATAAAAATACTCCATATCTTTCATTTCTGGATATTCATAAGCATCATTTTTAGGCTCTGTTCGTGCTGCTTCTGTTGCCTGAAAAATTTCATAACAAAAAGTTTGCACTGCAGCGGCCAAGTTTAGAGATGAATAATCAGGGTTTGCTGGGATATACCCATGAAAATTGCATTTTTTTAGGTCTTCACCAGATAAACCGCAGCTTTCCTGACCAAAAATTACAGCAACTTGTGCATTATTAGCTTCAGCGGCAATCTGTTCCCCACTTTCTCTTGCTGTCAACACAGGCAAGCTCATACCTCGTTCTCGGGTACTGGTTCCCACGACCAACTGACAATCAGCAATCACCTCATCTAAAGTATCGGCAGTAATGGCATTTTCTAAAATATTTGTTGCACTGGTTGCCCTGATAAAGGCTTCTTTATCTAGAGAACAGCCAGGATTGACCAAATAAAGACGTGATAAGCCCATATTTTTCATTGCACGTGCCACGGCACCGATATTGCCTGGGAACTGGGTATTAATTAATACAATTCGAATATTGTCCAATGGATTGTCTATTAATACATTGAGGGTATTTGTTTGATCAGAAGTGCTTTGAGACATTGATATAAAGCCCTATTGTAAACTCAGTTCTAAAGAATGTTCGATTTTTTCCTGCAGTTCCTGGCTAATATTACCTTTAACTTCCAGATTTGGGCTGCCTGAAGAAATTTTACTGCCATTAATTATCAGCGTATCCACATTATTGATACGTGCCAATTGTTGAATATCATACAAAAATTCAGGTGGTGTATTACCTGTATTTTGGGTCACTTTTGCTTTTTCAACAATGATTTTGAAACTGTCTTTTCTCTTTTTTTTAAGATGAAAAATAAGGAAGGCATCAAAAATCAGTATGGCTGAAACACCGACAATGATGATAGTTAATGTATCCATAGTTTATTTACTCTCTATTGATTCAACAAACCCACGTTATTTAAGCCCAAGTAATTTATGCGTCTGTAATGAAATACGCCACCGTGGATGTTCTAAACAATATTGAATCACCGCCTGTAGGTGATCTTCTTCAGCTTCTTCATCAACAGCCTGTAAAAAGAAGTGTTGAAAATTCAGAGACTCGAATTTTTCTGGTGGCAGGTCATGACGTGGAAATAATAATTTAAGTTCATTACCGCTTCTTTGTTTTAAATTATCCAACTGCTTTGGACTCACACAAAGCCAGTCAATACCTTCAGGTGCTTCTATAGTACCATTGGTTTCAACTGCAACTTCAAACCCTGCATCGTGTAGCAGCTGAATCAACACATCATCCAATTGCAGTAGTGGTTCACCACCAGTAAAAACAACATAAGGAATACTTTTATCTAATTCTTTTCTCTGAGGCCATACAGAGATAATAGCATCAGCCAATTGACGGGCATCTTTGAACTTTCCCCCACCTTCACCATCAACACCAACAAAATCTGTATCACAAAAAGGGCAAACCGTTTTATG
>JAPHSW010000118.1 GCA_026196615.1 Gammaproteobacteria bacterium
TCCGTGCCGCTGGTCGTCCGCCTGGAAGGTACGAATGTCGATCTCGGCAAGAAGATCATCTCCGAGAGCGGTCTCAACGTCATCCCGGCCGACGATCTCGACGACGCCGCCCAGAAAATTGTGAACGCCGTCAAGGGCGCCTGAGGAACAAAGCTGAAATCATGTCCATACTTATCGACAAGAACACCAAAGTCATTTGCCAGGGGTTCACTGGGCAACAGGGATCTTTTCACTCAGAGCAAGCCATTGCTTATGGCACTAATCTGGTCGGTGGTGTAACTCCAGGTAAAGGTGGTCAAACTCATCTGGATAGACCTGTCTTTAATACAGTCAAAGATGCAGTGACTCAAACGGGTGCAGAAGCCACAATGATTTATGTCCCCGCACCTTTTGCTGCAGATGCTATTCTGGAAGCAGCCAATGCAGGTATTAAAATTATTGCTTGTATATCAGAAGGTATTCCAGTCTTAGATATGCTAAAGGTTAAGGCGACCTTACCTGATAATGTTCGCCTTATTGGTCCTAATTGTCCAGGTTTGATAACTCCAGGAGAATGCAAGATTGGTATTATGCCTGGCAATATTCATATGAAAGGTAAAATAGGTATAGTTTCACGTTCAGGTACATTGACTTATGAAGCTGTGCACCAGACGACGATTACTGGTCTTGGTCAAAGTACCTGTGTTGGTATTGGTGGTGATCCAATTCATGGTATGAACTTTATTGATTGCTTGGAACTGTTTGAAAAAGATCCTCAGACCGAAGGTATTATTATGGTTGGTGAAATTGGTGGCACGGCAGAAGAAGAAGCTGCTGAATTCATCAAACAAAATGTTAGCAAGCCTGTTGTTGCTTATATTGCAGGAGTTACAGCACCTAAAGGCAAACGTATGGGGCATGCTGGAGCGATTATTGCTGGTGGTAAAGGAACGGCAGAAGAAAAGTTTATTGCTCTTGAGGCCGCAGGCGTGAGTATTACTCGCTCTCCTGCAGAAATGGGTAAAACCATGTTAGCCATTATGAAATGATAATAAGTTAAGTTTGTTTATTCTTTGGTTGTACTAATAAGTAGACAAACTTAATCATATATTGTTGGGATTGGCTGACGTTTATGTTCAGTTCCTGTATAAATCTTAATTAGTTTTTCCTGTATTGCCTCATCAACTTTTCTTCCCTCAAGAAAGTCATCAATTTGCTCATATGTGATTCCTAGAGCGATTTCATCGGCTTTAGAAGGAGAATTGCACTCCAGGTCAGCTGTTGGTGTTTTTTCAATCAATGTTTGAGGTGCGCCCAGGAGTTTGGCAATTTGCCTTATTTGACGTTTGTTTAAGCCAAAAAGTGGAGCCATATCACAAGCACCATCACCGTATTTAGTATAAAAGCCAGTAACATTTTCTGCTGAATGATCGGTTCCAATAACAAGTCCACCTAATAGTCCAGCGATTTCAAACTGACTAATCATTCGTGCCCTTGCTTTTACATTACCCTTTGCAAAATCAATAGCAAATTCAGATTGAGTTAATAGATTTTGTTCTTTAAGTGCGGACAGTGATTCTTTATGAATCTCATCAACACCGGGTTTAACATTAACAGTGAGACTTTGTGTGGGGTTAATAAAGGCTAAAGAAGTTTGTGCATCTGCTTCATCTGCTTGAACACCATAAGGCAGACGAACTGCAATAAATTGATAGATGGAATCTTTTTCCTGTTCATTCAACTGTTCTACTGCTAGTTGTGCCAATCGACCGCATGTAGTGGAATCAACACCTCCACTGATACCCAATACTAAATTTTTTAGTCCGGATTGTTTAAGTTGTGTCTGGATAAATTCTATACGTCTTTTAATTTCAAATCCCGGATCAATTTTAGGAAGGACCCTCATTTCATTAATAATGGCTTGTGCATCCAAAAGCTTTTTCTTCATAACGATAGTATCCATAACTGATTATTTTCAACTTAAGTGAATAAATTTTATCATTGACTGGTAATAAGTTACTACTTAAAACTTAACATGCCTCTCTATCTATCTAAGAAACTGAATTTGATGTAATATATTGTAATAATTATTTTGATATTCGGCAGTTTGATATAAATTGCTATTAAGGGAACAGAGAAATGAAAAAAATTGAAGCGATTATTAAGCCATTTAAACTGGATGATGTCCGTGAAGCACTCTCCGAAATTGGAGTGACGGGAATGACTTCAACAGAAGTAAAAGGCTTTGGTCGCCAAAAAGGGCATACTGAACTTTATCGTGGGGCGGAATATGTTATTGATTTTCTACCTAAGGTCAAATTAGAAATTGTTGTTCAGGAAGAAATGTTGGAACGCTCTATTGAAGTGATCACCGAAGCAGCTAGAACAGGGAAGATTGGTGATGGAAAAATATTTGTTTCTTCAGTAGAAAAAGTGATACGTATTCGTACCGGTGAGACCGATCAGGATGCTATTTAATCCATGAGTGTTAAAGAGTTAGAAAGAGGTGACTTGTGCTTTCAGCTCAAGTCACTGTAAATGCTTGTTATTCCTCTGGCTTTATCCAATCTGGTATGCCTGGTATAACACTTTCCTCTTCATAATAGACATTTTCATGAAACTTATGTGCATTGTAGTCATAAACTCTTTGGGCATCTTGCGCCAGACGAGGCTGATCTAACTTTTTATAAGCTTCAATCATAACCAGTAAAGCATCACTAACTGCTGGAGTTTGTTGATAATGTTCAACTACATAAGAGGCTCGATCAACTGCGGCAACATAGGCTTCTCTTCTCATATAATAGTGTGCAACATGCATTTCATGTTTAGCAACCTTATTTCGTAGGTAACGCATGCGGAGTAAGGCATCGTTTGAGTATCTGCTGTTAGGAAATTTACGGATAAGTTCACTGAAATAATTAAAAGATTCTAGAGATGAATTAGGGTCGCGTTTAGATTCATCTTGAGGAAAAATAAATTCAAAGACGCTCTTTCGAGCAGGAAAAGTAATTAAGCCTCGTAAATAATAAGCATAATCTACATTAGCATGCCGAGGGTGCAATTTTATAAAACGGTCAGCGGCTGCAATGGCCGATTCCGGTTCTTCATACTTATAATAAGCGTAAGCTGTTTCAATTTGGGCTTGTTGAGCATAAGGACCGTGAGGGTATCTTGCTTCTAATTTCTCATACAATTCAATAGCGGATTGATATTCACCTTCAGCTAAATTTGCTTTTGCTTCAGCATATAACTTACTGGCAGACCAGCTTTTTGTTTTGTCGACCTCTTCTGGAAACCAGGATTTTATGGTTGAACAACCACTGGAAAAAAGACTGATCATGATCAGCAGTAGAACCAGACGTAGCTGTCCTAGATGTTTATGAGGTTGAATTTGAGAGCGGGCATAAGACATTATACTATGCAATTCCTAACAATAAGTTATTATGAGACCCTTAATTATACTGCTTTTATGGATAAATATCATCAGGATTTTTAGGAATTACTTCCTTTTAATGCTTTATAAAAATTTGGATTTTAAAATTTATGCATCTTCCTTCGAACCTAACTCCTTACCCCAGTGATTAAGAAAATAGGTTATACTTGTCTAGATGAATGCAGAACAAAATGCTCAGCAATGTGAGCAAAGACAATTTCAAATTCCCATGGAGGCTTTTGGTCAACGCTTGGACCAAACCGTAGCGACTCTTTTGCCAGAATATTCCCGTTCTCGTATACAACAATGGATAAAACAGGGCAAAATTCTTGTCAATGGTGAAGTCTGCAAACCCAAAAACAAGGTTTCTGGTGGTGAATCCTTAGTGGTGACCATTGAGCAGGAGCAGCAAGGGGAGTGGGTTGCTGAGCAAATTCCTCTGGATATTGTTTATGAAGATGACAGCCTTATAGTGATCAATAAACCAATTGGTCTGGTTGTTCATCCTGCTGTTGGAAATCACACGGGTACATTGTTGAATGCTTTGCTTTTTCATTGTCCAGAATTAATCAATGTGCCCAGAGCTGGAATTGTACACCGCCTTGATAAAGACACTTCTGGTTTATTAGTTGTTGCAAAAACATTACAAGCTCAAACTCATTTGGTTAACCAATTACAAAATAGAGCTTTTGATCGAGAATATGAGACTATTGTTCAGGGAGAGCTTATAAGTGGTGGTACGATTGATGAAGCCATCGGTCGTCATCCAGTCCATCGCGTCAAAATGGCTGTTGTGAGAAACCATGGTTATGGTAATAAACAGGGTAAAGAAGCCATTACACATTATAGAATCAAAGAACGCTATTGTGGTTATACCTGCTTACAAGTCAAACTGGAAACAGGACGAACACATCAGATACGCGTGCACTTAGCTCATATCAACTCTCCTGTTGTTGGTGATCAGGTTTATGGTGGTCGTCTCAGGCTTCCTTCTAATTGCAGTGATTCATTAAAACAATTTCTAAATCAATTTAAACGCCAGGCGTTACATGCTCGTCGATTAGGTCTGGAACACCCAGATACAGGAGAATGGATGGAATGGGATGCAGAAATACCAGACGATATGCAGAAACTTAAACGTTTGCTTGAAGACTATACGCAAGAACAGTCATGAACTTGGAAATAGTCATGAAATCGAAAATATCAATAAACTTACCAAAAGCCATAAACTTTGCTAGAAGATAATTTAATCCTCCCGAAATGGGATGTGCCTGATAATATCAAATCTTTGCAGACAACTCGTGTTGGAGGTTGTAGTCAAGCACCTTTCGATACTTTCAATTTGGCCGAACATGTTGAAGATAACTTTGTTGATGTGAAAAAAAACCGTCATTTGTTAAGTAAAGTGCTGCCAACAGAGCCAAAATGGCTTAATCAGGTTCATAGTGACATTGTTGTTGATGCGAGCTCATCAGTTATTGGAGTCAATGCGGATGGTAGTTTTACGACAAAGAATCGTATCGTATCGGTTGTTATGACGGCAGATTGTTTACCTGTTTTGATAAGTAATCGACAAGGTACTGGAGTAGCTGCCATACATGCTGGGTGGCGTGGCTTGGCAAGTGGCATTCTTGAACAAGGTGTTAAAAAATTGCTTGTGGCAAGTCATAGTCAACCTGAAGATTTATTAGTCTGGTTCGGACCTGCTATCGGTCCTGAGATATTTGAAGTAGGCGATGATGTTAGACAAATATTTTTGAGAAATGTGTTTGATGACTTAAATGCTTCAAGCTGCTTTATTGCTAAAGATAAAACGAATGACTCAAAAGAAATTAAATGGCTTGCTGATATTTATCAATTAGCACGGCTTAGACTCTCAGCAATCGGAGTTGAAAATTTCTTTGGCGGAACTTATTGTACTTATAAAGAGAGTGACCAATTCTATTCCTATCGACGGGATGGTAAAACAGGCCGTATGGCCAGTTTGATATGGATTGAGTAACTCTACCTATTGAATTGAAGGATATCTAAATATGAGTGAATGGAAAATGCTGACCTTGGTGGGTCAGGATAAACCAGGCATTGTGGCTAAAATAACCACTGCATTATTTGATGCTGGAGCAAAATTGGGCGAAGCGTCAATGATGCGTCTAGGCGGAAATTTTACAATTATGCTGATGGTAAAAAGTGATCAGTCAATTGATCAGTTGGACCAAAGCATTGACTCGGTTGTGAAAGCCATGTCGTTGACAAGCTCTTTTCAAAACATTGAAGCGAGTCTTCATCAACATGAAATTCCTGATACACGAATTACCGTTTATGGTGCTGATCGTCCAGGCATTGTCTCTAAAGCAACAACCCATTTATTAGATGCAGGTTTTAATATTCTGGATCTTGAGTCAGATGTGGCAGGAAGTGAAGCTGAACCTATTTATATTATGCACATAGAGGGTATTGCTGCACATGGTTCTGATGCTTTAGAAAAAGCAGTGGAACAAATAAAAACTAATGGTGTTAATGTTGATATGACGCCTATTGATGTGATGATAGGATAAGCGAAATTATCATGGCTGTATTAGATATATTAAAATACCCTGATGAGGTTCTAAAACAAATTTCAGAACCTGTTGAATCTTTTGATAATGAGTTATTAGCTTTTTTGGCTGATCTGGAAGAAACCATGCGTGCCGGCCCTGGTGGTGTGGGTATTGCTGCGGCACAAGTGGGAAACTTTCGACGAATTGCCATTGTTGATGTCTCTGCTAAACCAAAAATTAAACATAACGGCTGTATGATTTTGATTAATCCAGAAATAAAAACCTGGGATGGAATGAAGATTGGTCGAGAAGGTTGTATGTCAGTACCTGATTATACGGGAAATGTAATTCGTGCAGAAAAAATCACTTTACAAGCCTGTAATGCAAAGGGCGAGTTATGTGATTATGAGTGTGAAGGCTATGAAGCTCGGGCAGTCCAACATGAGTTGGATCATTTGGATGGCATGCTGTTTTTGGATCGGTTGGTGAGTCGTCGGACTGATTTGTTTAAACGCAAAAAATATAAGTAAGTCGTTTGGATAAATGATTTATTTTTATCTATAAGGAAACAAGCATTGGGTAGACTGGTTCATACAAATTGGGATGCTCAAGGCCATCCATGGCACGCTCATCCTCGACATCCATGTCTCGAAATGCCCCATTTGTATGAACCAGTCTACCCAATACTCTCTTATGTCATTTATCCTTGCTTTTGGGGTAGGGGCAAAAGCAAAGCATGAAAGAAAGAGCAAAAGTGATTACTGTTTGATGAGTTAACGTTTTTGGCTGTGGCTCTTGCGCCTACTCTTGGTTTGAGGTATGGATGTCGAGAATGAGCGCGCCATGTACGGCCTTGAGCGTTCCCAGATAGCTGTACTCACCTCCGAAATATGGACTAAAAGCACTGCTTTTTGAGCCCCAATTCTTCTTGTGCTTAAACTTATCCACAGATTAACTTTATGAATACTAAATGAAAATAAAGTTTTTATCTTATTAAAGAAAGAACTTGAAAAAGTTATCCACAGGCTCCACATTAACTGTATACAAAGAAATTAAAACATTTTTCAAGAGGTGCTATTGAATGAGAATGGATAAACTAACCAGTAAATTCCAACAAGCGATTGCCGATGCTCAAAGTCTGGCAATTGGTCGTGATCATCAATTTATTGAGTCAATTCATGTCATGGTAGCCTTATTAGATCAAGATAATGGCACAGCACGACATTTGCTTACACAATCTAATGTTAATATTAATTTATTGCGATCACACCTGGCTAAATCGCTTGATCAAATGGCCAGTATCGATGGTTTTGCCGGAGATGTTCAGGTTTCACCAGAATTGACGCGTTTGCTTAATATGACGGATAAATTGTCTCAAAAACGTAAAGATCAATTTATATCCAGTGAACTCTATATTCTTGCAGCAACTGATGATAAAGGTCAATTGGGCAGTATATTAAGCGAATTGGGTGCCAATAAAGCAATTATTGAGCAAGCAATTGATAGCATGCGTGGTGGTCAGACTGTGAATGATCCCAATGCGGAAGAACAGCGTCAAGCTCTGGAAAAATATACCATTGATCTGACAGAAAGAGCAGAACAAGGTAAGTTGGATCCTGTTATTGGTCGTGATGATGAAATTCGTCGTACCGTACAAGTTCTACAACGTCGTACCAAAAATAACCCTGTACTTATTGGTGAGCCCGGAGTGGGTAAAACTGCCATTATTGAAGGCTTAGCACAGCGTATTATTAATGGTGAAGTACCTGAAGGTTTGAAACACAAGCGAATTTTATCTTTGGATATGGGGTCGCTTATTGCGGGGGCTAAGTTCCGAGGTGAATTTGAAGAGCGTCTCAAAGCTGTATTGAATGATCTTTCTAAACAAGAAGGTAGTGTCATTCTATTTATTGATGAATTACATACAATGGTCGGAGCTGGTAAAGCTGAAGGTTCAATGGATGCAGGTAATATGCTCAAACCTGCACTGGCTCGTGGTGAACTTCACTGTGTTGGTGCGACTACTTTAGATGAGTATAGAGAATACCTGGAAAAAGATGCGGCACTTGAGCGTCGCTTCCAGAAAGTTCTGGTTGAAGAACCGACACTGGAAGATACCATTGCGATTTTGCGTGGTCTGAAAGAAAAATATGAGTTGCATCATGGCGTTGATATTACCGACCCTGCTATCGTTGCAGCGGCAAGCTTATCACACCGCTATATTACCGAGCGTAAATTACCAGATAAAGCCATTGATTTAATTGATGAATCAGGTAGTCGTATCCGTATGGAAATTGACTCTAAACCAGAGAAAATGGACAAGCTTGAACGACGCATTATTCAATACAAAATTGAGCGTGAAGCTCTGGGTAAAGAATCCGATCCTGCTTCGAGAAAGCGTTTAGGTATGTTGCAGGAAGACATTGCTGAACTGGAACTTGAATATTCGGAGCTTGAAGAAATCTGGAAATCTGAAAAAGCGGCTGTGCAAGGGACTCAACATATTAAAGAATCCTTAGATCAGGCTCGAAAAGATTTGGAAACGGCACAGCGAGCAGGTGATTTAGGACGTATGTCTGAATTACAGTACGGACGTATTCCAGAATTGGAAAAACAACTGGATATGGCTTCTCAGGCAGAAATGATTGGTATGGATGAGCAGCCTAAACTGTTGCGTAATCGAGTAACAGAAGAAGAAGTGGCTGAAGTTGTGGCAAAGTGGACAGGTATTCCTGTTGCCAAAATGCTAGAAGGCGAGAATGAAAAACTATTACGCCTTGAAGAACAGCTTCATGAACGAGTGGTTGGACAAACTGAAGCAGTCACTGTGGTTTCAAATGCGATTCGTCGCTCACGAGCAGGCTTGTCTGACCCCCATCGTCCCAATGGTTCATTCCTGTTTTTAGGTCCCACGGGGGTTGGTAAAACAGAACTTTGTAAGGCTTTGGCTAATTTCTTATTTGATACTGAAGAAGCTATGGTTCGCTTAGACATGTCTGAGTTTATGGAAAAGCATGCCGTGGCGCGGTTAATTGGAGCACCTCCAGGCTATGTTGGCTATGAAGAAGGAGGCTATCTAACAGAAGCGGTTCGACGCAAACCTTATTCCGTCATTTTATTGGATGAAGTGGAAAAAGCTCATCAGGATGTGTTCAATATTCTGTTGCAAGTACTCGATGATGGCCGTTTAACTGATGGTCAGGGACGAACCGTTGATTTTCGAAATACTGTTATTATCATGACTTCAAACCTGGGATCTCAACGCATTCAGGAATTGAGTGCCCTTTCTAATCGAAAGGGCGGCGATCAATCCAGTGCTGAGGCAGAAGCAGAATACCAGTTAATGAAATCTGAAGTGATGGATGTTGTTTCACAGCATTTTCGACCAGAATTTATAAATCGTGTTGATGATGTGGTGGTCTTTCATCCATTAGGAAGAGAAGCCATTAATTCAATTGCACAAATTCAGATGCAGGATTTACGTGGACGCTTATCTGAGCGTGAACTGGATATGGAGTTGTCTGAAAAAGCGATGGAGCAAATTGGTGAAGCTGGCTTTGATCCTGTTTATGGTGCTAGACCATTGAGAAGGGCGATACAACAGTTGTTGGAAAATCCTCTGGCTCAGGAAATTTTAGCAGGAAAATTTATGCCAGGTGATGTCATTGAAGTTGATGTGATACCTGATGATCTTCAAGGACGAATGAGTTTTAGAAAGAAGTCGTAAGAAGTCAGTTCTGACGATTAAGTGATAAAATTATTATCCTTAATCGTCAGTTTTTTTAATTTTCTTCTTTTGAAACTTTGCGTAAAACCCAATCCATTCCTCTGGTTGGGAGTATTCGTTTCAATGTTCCAAATAAATGTGTCGGAAAGGTGACATAATAATGGGCTCTGGGCTGTGTGCTTTCTAATGCATGTTCCAACTTTTTATAAACTGCTTCTGGAGGCAGAGTAAAAGGGGCCGCTGGCCCTTTCTTTTTTAAACGGGCTTCCATGCCTTCATAATTACTTCTAAAAAAACTACTCTCTTTATCAATATTTTCCTGGTATTTGTCAAAAGCATTTTTTCTAAAGGCACTAGTAATGGGGCCTGGTTCGATAATAGACACGCCAATGCCACTACCGTGGAGTTCTAAGCGCAAGGTATCAGCTAGTCCTTCAATAGCATATTTTGAGGCATTATATGCTCCTCGAAATGGAAGAGATATAATGCCTAATACGGAGCCATTATAAATAATGCGGCCATAGCCTTGTTGGCGCATAATAGGAATTATTAGATTGGTCAATTCTTGAGTACCAAAGACGTTACTTTCAAATTGCTCGATCAAAACATGACGCGATAAATCCTCAACTGCACCGGGCTGACCATAGGCACCATTATTAAATAGAGCGTATAAATGACCTTCGGTAAGCTCTAATACCCTATCAACAGCGGTATGGATGGAATCA
>JAPHSW010000077.1 GCA_026196615.1 Gammaproteobacteria bacterium
CTAGCTCAGGTTTTTATTCATCAAAAAATAAAGTTCATGGTTAATAATGCTAATGACCATATCACATCATACTCTCTAATAAGATAGCGTTTCGGCAATTTTCCAAAGCATATTGAGAGGATGAGAAAATAACATTAATTGAATTATAATGCTTTGAAAAAGCATATTTGCATACTTGCTCAATGAGCTGTCTTAACTCAATTGCTTCAATCTTTTTCTCATTACTCACCATACAAAACAAACTCATTTTCTGTGTGTCTTTTTCATCCATTTTAATTTCAGTGCACTCTATATTAATTAGAGTGTCTATTTCCTGAAGCTTATCCATACAATTGAAATTGACAAAATAAATTTGATTTCCTTCTCTTTCTTGAATATTCATAAGTTTTTTTTGAACCTCATCTGCAAACATTGAAGTATCAAACAATAGTAAAAATCCTTCTTCAAGATCATCACTGAACAGTTCGAGCTGCTCAATAATCTCATCATAAGCAAGCGACTTAATTTCCTGAGGTGAAGACAAACATAAGTTAAGGTCCAGCGCACTCATTAGAAGCAGATGAAATTCATTGCTATAATAAGAGAGTCGCCAATCTTCTGGTAAATCCTCTGGAAAAAAATGTTCAAGCAGTGATGTATTCCTTAAGCCAGCTACTCCAAAACAAAACTGGCATAAGTCATTGACTGAAGCTGACTCTGATTTATTTTTTAAATTCAAGAAGAGATCCTTTTTAGCCTAAAGGTTTTATCATTTAAGAAAAATTAATGTCATAAAGTAGAATGTCGAATATTACCAATTTAGCTAAATTTAAAAAACAAAAACTCAAACAAAAAAATAAAGCCAAAACTCTCTGTAAAAGTGGTTTTCACAAATGGGCAATTATTTTCAAAGATAAGTTTGATGTTAAAAAAGGGAAATTAGTAACAACTTATCAGTGCATTTATTGTGACAAAACAAAAACTACTTATCTCTAAGTTAACTATTATTGGATGTTTTTATATCTAGAGATTAAATTAAATGCATTATGTAGGATTTAAGCCACAAAATAAGTATTTGTTTTATATTTGTTTTTTTATAATTTGTTGCTAATTGTCAACTTATTACAATACAAGTATATATTTACCCTTCAATTTTTATTATTATATCTCTCCAACTTAAGTATAAATAAAAAATAAGCTGTAAATTATGACTCGTTTAAGACTTACATTTCATCGCATTTCACTTTTAGTGATTGCAACAATCACCCTGTTAAGCATTGGCTGTGCATCAACAACCCCCGATGGCGAAGTTAATGATCCTGTCCAAGGTGTTAATAGAAGCATATACAACTTTAATGAAGGTTTTGATAAGGCAATTTTAAAACCCGTTGCAGAGGGCTACCAAAAACTACCAAGCCCTGTTCAAACAGGTACTCACAATTTTTTCAGCAACCTCAATGATGTCGTCGTCGTCGTCAATGATGCTCTGCAACTTAAGGGTGAGCAACTCGTATCAGATACCTTAAGACTCTCAATTAATACTGTTTTTGGCATCGTCGGCCTGATAGACATGGGAACACCTATGGGGCTACCTAAGCATCAAGAAAGCTTTGCTGATACTTTGGGTTATTGGGGCGTTGGCTCTGGTCCTTACATTGTCCTTCCAATTTTAGGTCCCAGCAGTGTTCGTGATGCCCCATCATTAATCGTTGATTTTCTTGTTCATCCTGCCAGTTTAGTTTCTCCAACCTCTGCAGTTGTTGCACTGGCATCGGTACAAGCCGTTGATACTCGTTCAGAGTTGTTAAAGACTACAGATATTCGTGATCAACTTGCATTAGATCCTTATATTTTCACCCGGGAATCTTATTACCAATGGCGTCAGAACAGAGTTTATGATGGCGAACCTCCCAAAGTTATCATTGAAGATTTTGAAGAATAGCATGTTTTTTTGTTGAAAATTTTCAAAACTCAGGCGTTTATTTCTAGAACCTGTTAAAATGCCCCGCTACGGTTTCCGTAGCGGGGCATTACTTTTTTACATTAACACTTTTTACTAACACTATGCATTACAAGCAGAGTATTCGCAAACATAGCAATTAATAATAACGCAGTTAAAACCAGACACAACATAAAACGATATATGGAGAAAAGAGTTAAGAGATGGACATGTTAATAAGTGGTATTGCCATTTTATGTGGCTTTGCATTGCTCATCTGGAGTGCTGATCGATTTGTCATGGGTGCCTCGGGAATAGCACTCAATTTAGGGGTATCTCCACTGGTCATTGGTTTGACCATTGTTGGCTTTGGTACATCAGCTCCTGAAATGATAGTTTCGGGTGTTGCCGCATATGAAGGGACTCCTAATTTAGCCGTTGGAAACGCTCTGGGTTCAAATATTACCAATATAGCTCTCGTACTGGGAGTTACTGCTCTAGTCAGCCCCCTCATGGTTCATTCAAATATTCTCAAGCGCGAATACCCTATTATGTTCATGATAATGATATTGGCCTGGGGCTTATTATGGGATGGAGAGCTCAGCCCCACCGATGGCTATGTTTTAATTCTTGGCATGTTTGCTCTGATGATATTCATTACTATCATGGGATTAAGAGAAAAAAAACAAAATAATGGCATGGATCCTCTTGATGAAGAGTTCTGTGAAGAAATTCCAAAAGGTATGTCGACTGCAACTGCTTTTTTATGGCTTCTTATTGGTTTAGTGATTTTATTAATCAGTTCCCGAATGCTTGTTTGGGGTGCTGTCAATATTGCTCATGAATTTCATGTCAGCGAGTTGGTGATAGGTTTAACCATTGTTGCTATCGGCACCAGCCTCCCCGAACTAGCAGCTTCTATTACCAGTGCATTAAAAGGTGAGCATGAAATCGCTATCGGAAACATTATTGGCTCCAATATGTTCAACTTGCTCGGTGTTCTGGGTATACCAGGCATAATGACAGGCGCACTGTTTAATACAAGCATACAACTGGACCCCAGTGTACTAAACCGTGACTATCCTGTTATGATAGCACTTTCTGTATTACTTTTTGTTTTTGCTTATGGCTTTAAAGGCAAAGGCAAAATTAATCGTCTGGAAGGTGGCATCTTACTATTATGTTACATAGGCTACATGATAGTTATTTATCAACAAAGCATTTAAATTATTTGGATCAAAATAATACATAAAAAGCAGAGGATTCCATATTAAAAATGCCAAACATTATTGCTAAAAGCATTTATTCCAAAGCCAAACTCATCAAGTTGTTAATTTGTGATGTTGATGGCGTCATGACAGATGGAAGACTTTTTTTTGGAGATAATGGAATGGAATATAAAGCCTTCCACTCCCGAGATGGTCTTGGTATCATGATGCTACAACGCTCTGGTATTCCCCTTGCAGTGATCACCGCAAGAACGTCTGATGTTGTTATGCACCGTATGAAAAACCTAAAAATTGACCTGGTTTTTCAAGGACAACTCAATAAAGTGCAAGCTTTTGAAGATATCTGCCAGCAACTCGATTTAAGTTCAGAACAGGTTGCTTATGTTGGAGATGATCTTGTTGATCTTCCAGTCATGAGAAAAGTCGGACTTTCTATTGCTGTAGCTGATGCTCATGAACGCGTCAAACAGCTTTCAGATTGGACAACTCAACATAATGGTGGTCAAGGTGCTGTTCGAGATGTTTGTGAGCTTTTAATGGAGTCTCAGGGTACTCTGGAAGAGCAGTTTTCTGTATATCTCTAAAATTGCATACCTTAAAATTAAGTGTTAAGTAAAAAAACAACATCGGATCTTATCTGAGAATAAAATGCTATATGGATAAAAAACTTTTTGTATTGCTGCTAACAGTTCCCATTGTTTCAATTATCATCACCTGGTATGTTTTTACTCAAACATCAATTGAACAAACACAGATAAGTTTCCCTTCACAAAACCTTCAAAAAAAAATCTCTGACACTTTTTTTAACAATGCTGATATTATAAATTTTGATGAAATGGGTGTTCCAAAAAGTAAAATCATTGGTGATCAGATCTTTCACTACCCAGATGAAGAAGATTCTGAAATTATAAACCCAATAATCACCTTAATTCGTGCGAAAGGATTGCCGGTTATTATTACTGCTGATCATGGTTGGATAAATAAAGAAGGAACTCGTGTCTTTCTAAAAGGTCATACTATCATTAAACGTGAGAAGTCCGAAAATAACCGCTTTTCTCAATTAGAAACACCAGAGTTGACCATCTGGCCTAATAAAGATTTTGCTGAAACCGATAAAGATGTAAAAATCACAACGGACACAACTGTTGCCACAGGAATTGGTATGAAAGCCTATTTAGACAAAGAACATTATTATTTACTCAATAATGTCAAAGGCAGACATATTCCAGTAAAAAAAACAAACAATGAATAACTATGTTCTTCATAATGTCTTTAGACATACCTAATAACGGACATCACTCTAAACGACTTGAAGCCCCATTAAGGAGTACTAATAATAATGAAATTTGACTGTTTTCACAGAGCTGAACTTTCAAAGGTAAAAGCCTTTCTTTTACTTTCACTACTTGTAATGAGTTTATCATTCACACCACTAAACTCAATGGCATTGTCTTCAGATCGTGACCAACCGATTAATCTGGAAGCCGATGCAGCTGATATCGATGATCTAAAAGGTATCAGTATATATACAGGAAATGTTGTGTTAACTCAGGGAAGTATGGTCATTAAATCCAACAAACTCACTTTATATAATGATAAAAATAATGAGTTGGAAAAAGCCATTGCAGTTGGTACAGAAAATAAACTTGCCACATTTAAACAACGCCCAGAAGGAAAGAAAGAAGACTTTAAAGCTCGCTCTATTACGATGATTTATTATCTCAATAAAGATAAAATTCACTTAATTAAAAAGGCACATGTATGGCAAGCTGGTGATACATTTAGTGGTAATAAAATTATTTATGACACCAAAAACGAAACAGTAGTTGCTTCCAGTGTAAAAAAACAAGATGGCAAACCAGCATCCAGTGGAGGTCGAGTGAAAGTCACTATTCAACCCAAGAGTAAGAATAAATAAACATGTCAAGCCATCTATTAGAATTACGAGCAGAAAACCTCAACAAAACCTTCAAATCCCGTAAAGTGGTTAACGATGTCTCATTTGCAGTGCAAAAAGGGGAAGTCGTTGGCCTTTTAGGTCCTAATGGCGCGGGAAAAACAACCAGCTTTTATATGGTTGTTGGCTTAATCAAAGCTGATAGTGGCAAAATTACCTGCCGAGATCAGGACTTAACACATTTACCCATCCATAAAAGAGCCAAACTAGGTATTGGATACCTTCCTCAAGAAGCTTCTGTTTTTAGAAAGCTAACAGTTGAAGAGAACATAATGGCCATATTACAAACACGAAAAGATCTTAACCGAACAGATAGGAAGGATCATCTTGAACAACTGTTGAGAGAATTGAGTATTTCACACATTCGTAAGTCTGAAGGAATTAGTTTATCAGGTGGTGAGCGGCGGCGAGTTGAAATAGCCAGAACCTTATCCATGGAGCCAGACTTTATTTTACTCGATGAACCCTTTGCAGGAGTCGATCCGATCTCCGTCAGTGACATCCAGTCAATCATATTACAACTTACAGAAAAAAATATAGGCGTTTTAATCACTGACCATAATGTCAGAGAAACACTCACCGTTTGTCGCCGCGCCTATATTATGAATGATGGAAATGTCATAGCCAAAGGAACTCCAGAGCGCTTATTAAATAATGAACGAGTACGTGAAGTTTATCTAGGAAACAACTTCAAAATTTAATAAAACTGAAATTTTTGCACTTTTCTTAAAACTCTAAACCAATGATATTTAAAGATAATATTTTTTAATATTAAAAAAGTCGACTTTTTTGATCCGTATCAACTGCAATGGCACGTAATTTGCGCTACTATTAAATCAAGGAACACTTATTTCCAACGGTATAAATAAAAATTATGTCTATTAGAGATTAATTTGGCGTACTTGAGACAGGTAGTAACTATTTAATTTATGAAACAATCGCTTCAACTTCGCTTAGGCCAACAACTTACAATGACCCCCCAATTGCAGCAAGCGATAAAGCTGCTGCAATTATCCAGTTTAGATCTTCAGCAAGAAATACAAGAAGCTCTAGATAGCAATGTAATGCTTGAAGTTGATGAAAATCAATCAAACACTTCTGAAACTAGTGATAATGATTTTTCAGATAACACCTCCCCAGACAACACTTCTGACACACATTCTTCAAGTTCAGACTCTGAAAATACAAACCTGACGTCTAATTCACAGGAAAACTCTTTAGATAAGCATTCAACCGATGATGATTTTTCAAAAGAAGCCAATGCTGACAGCAGCATGGATTTTGAAAAGGTTGATTTTGAAAACAAGCCAAATGATGTTCCAGATGAGCTTTCTACCGATTCAAGTTGGGACGATGTCTATGAACCTGGAAATAGTTATACTGCTGGACAAAGTATCACCAACTCATGGAGTGGTGATGATAGCAACCTTTTTGAAAATAACGGAAAAACTGAAGACAGTTTAAAAGAACATCTTTACTGGCAAATGGAAATGACACCTTTCAGTGATACTGATAGATTGATTGCTGAAGCGATTATTGATGGAATTGATGATAGTGGTTATCTAACACAACCAATTGATGAGTTACTTCAAACCTTTACTCATGAAGATGAGATTGAAGCAGAAGAAATCGAAGCGGTTCTGCACCGCATTCAAAGCTTTGATCCTCCTGGTGTAGGTGCCAGAGATCTACAAGAAAACCTATTACTACAGCTTCGAGCACTTGATAGTGACACTCAATGGTTGACTGAAGCAAAAATTCTGGTTTCCAGACATTTAAAAATCTTAGCAAACCGAGATTTTGCCACCTTAAAACGTCGTATGAAATTAGACGAAACTAAGCTCGCTCAAGTCATTGCCTTAATTAAAAGCTTAAGCCCCAGACCTGGAAGTCATATTTCCGATGACAGGCCTCACTATGTCACACCTGATGTTTATGTAAAAAAAATAAAAGGTATATGGACTTGTGAACTTAATGCAGATACCGCACCTAATATTAAAATCAACGAACAATACCTTAACTTAGTCAAAGGTGCTAAAAAAGACAGTGATTTAGGTTCAATTAAAGATCACTTACAAGAGGCTCGGTGGTTTATTAAAAGTCTCCAGAGTCGTAATGATACATTACTGAAAGTTTCACGTTGTATTTTAGACTTTCAAAAAGACTTCTTTGAATATGGTGAAGAGCATATGCGGGCATTAGTTCTTGCAGATGTAGCTGAAGTCGTTGAAATGCATGAATCAACCATATCCAGAGTCACTACTCAGAAATACATGCATACTCCTAAAGGCATTTTTGAGTTAAAATACTTTTTTTCCAGCCATGTCACCACTGCAAGTGGGGGTGAGGCTTCAGCAACAGCCATTCGAGCAATTATTAAAAAGTTTATTACTGCTGAAAATGGCCGAAAACCATTAAGTGATAACAAAATATCAGGCATGTTGGCAGAACAGAATTATAAGGTGGCAAGGAGGACTGTGGCAAAATACCGCGAGTCCATGTCCATACCACCCTCTAATGAGAGAAAGAATATTATCTAAAGCATTTGCTCATTTATACAGAGTGGTCAATAGCTTTAAAAAATATGATTACAAGAAGTGTTTTTAAAAAATCGTTTTTATCAGAAGTTCACAACATGATTTTTTAAAACACATTACAAGATAAGTGTCCTTAAATCTTACTAGTACAGAGTACAGTAACACTTTAAGAGTCACTAAATCGGTAAAACAGTTTGATAGAGTTAATAAATATCACTGTTTTATCATTGTTAACGAGGAGCTCATCTTATGCAAATAGATATAACTGGACATCATATAGACATCACTGATTCATTGCGTGATTACGTTAATCAGAAAATGGAGCGTGTTGAGCGCCATTTTGATATTGTCAATAAAAGTCATGTTATTTTAAGTGTGGAAAAACAACGTCAGAAAGCAGAAGCCACTCTGATGATAAAAGGTAATAAAGTTTTCGCTGAAGCCGTTGAAGAAGATATGTACTCAGCAATTGATAATTTGATTGATAAACTTGATCGTCAGGTGAAAAAACATAAAGAAAAAATGACAGACCATCACCGTGGTGAAGTCAGTCTAAAATCACACGAGTTATAAAGAAAATTGTTCCTTTCAGTCCTAAGTTCATCTTTTATTCCTTAGGGCTGTATGGGCAAAAAGACTGTATTAAAAAAAGCCATAATTTGAAAAGTTTTATTTAAAATAATGAATCATTATATAGTTTAACTTTCCTGTACCTTAAATCAGGTACTTATAAATCAATGACCACAACTCATAAGCTAATAATAAAATCATGAAATTTAGCAATCTTATCAAAATTGATCAGATTCAATTAAACAACAGTGCCAGCAGTAAAAAAAAGGCACTCGAAGCAATCAGTCAACTCATTACTGATAACTACCCAGAATACAATACGAATAAAGTTTTTGAAACTTTAGTTGGACGCGAACGGCTTGGAAGTACAGGTATAGGACATGGTGTTGCACTTCCTCATGGACGACTCACTGAATGCTCAGATACCGTTGGTATTTTTATGAGCTTGTCTGACGGAATTGATTATGACTCTATTGATAGAGAACCAGTAAAACTACTCTTTGCACTTTTAATTCCAGACCACTCCACAGAAGAGCATTTACAAATACTTGCAAAACTTGCCGAGTTTTTTCGAGATACGAATAATCGACAAAAGCTTGAGAATGCCACTTCAGCTGAAACCGTTTACAACCTTATGATTAACATTACATAAAATGTCTCAATATTTAAGTTATTCTACGCAAACCTCAATCAACTTTTTTTCTTCTAAACACTCTGTTTATTAAAGAATTTATTTTATTACAATGACTCCTCTTCCATTACACGGCGTATTATTTGAATTCAATGGAGTAGGTACTTATCTCATTGGTGCCAGTGGTCTTGGAAAATCTGAAGTTGCTTTGCAATTAATCCATCAAGGTGCTCGTTTAGTTTGTGATGATGCCCCCGAATTTAAAAAAAATACCAAAAATAAAAAACTATCCGGTCATTGCCCAGAAGGCTTTTTTGGCTTAATGCATATTCATGATTTAGGCGTCATCAATATTTTAGAATTATTCGGTTCTTCTTCTTTTAAACCTGAATACACTGTTGATTTTATTATTGAACTTATTGCTGATGAGGATAGACTCAAAATTATTTCACAACAAACACCACAACAACTGCTCACACCAAACTATCAAACGTGGCAATATCGTGATTGGACAATTCCTGGAATTCAAATACACTTATACCCAAATAGAAACGTACCATTGCTCATAAAAACAGCCATAATGCAATTTTCTACGAAGGCAAAAATGGGAGTTAATACCTCCGAGGAAATAAAATAATGAAATTACAAATCATCAGTGGTCTTTCTGGTTCAGGCAAAACAATTGCTCTTCAAGTACTCGAAGATTTGGATTATTATTGTATTGATAACCTTCCACTTGAACTTTTATCTGAGCTGGTTGAAAAAAGTCTTAAAAATCGCCTTTATTTAGATAAGGTGGCTATTGGTATTGATGCCAGGACTGTTGGCAGTAATTTTTCAGAATTTAATACTATCATTCAACAAATAAATAATAATAATATTGACTGTCAGGTTTTATTTCTCCATGCTCAAACAGAGATACTACTCAAACGTTTTAGTGAAACACGCAGAAAGCATCCTTTAACAAATGAACAAACATCATTAGAAGAAGCAATTGAACGAGAACGTCTGATACTTGAAATGATTCGGGATGAGTCCAGCCAACAGATAGATACTTCTAGTACTAATGTTCACCAGCTAAGAGATAAAATAAAAGATTTAATCACTCTCAATAATCAGCCTGTCATGGCATTACAGTTTTTATCCTTTGGTTTTAAACATGGTTTACCAAGTGACATGGATATGATGTTTGATATGCGCTGTTTACCAAATCCTCATTGGGAAACGTCTCTAAGACCTTTAACAGGAAAAGATAAAGCCGTTGCTGATTTTTTAGATCAGCATAAAAGCTGTGATGAAATGTTTCAAGACATCAAGGAATATGTTGAAAAGTGGCTCCCCTGCTTTGAGGATAATAACCGTAACTATTTAACTATTGCTATTGGTTGTACAGGAGGACAACATCGCTCAGTTTATATGGTTGAAAGACTTGCTCAGTATTTTAATCTGCAAAGAGAATCTGTCATTGCTCGCCACAAAGAACTAACTTAATTTATAATTCAGTTTAATAGTAAGCATTAGAACTACAATTCGTTTTAAAATAAAATCAATATATCTCCTTTGTCCTCTATTAAAGCAATAATTTTCAGATTATAATTTGATAATCTTGAATTTTTAAAGGCATGATGGCATGGGTGTCACACTGCTACTCATTACGCACGACGATATAGGCAGTAGCCTTTTGAGTACTGCGACCAATATGATGGGAATCTCTCCTCTTGTTTGCAAGAACCTGAAAATCACATCTGAGATGGACATTGAGCAAGGATATGCTCAAGCGGTCAAATTGTGTGAAACAATCGAAGAAAATGATGAGCTTCTAATTGCCACTGATATTTATGGCTCAACACCCAGTAATATTGCAATAAAATTAACTGAAAACACTTCGAAAACACAAAGACTAATTATTACTGGCATTAATTTACCCATGCTGGTTCGAATTATGAATTACGCACACCTCAGTTTATTTGAATTAGCAACTAAAGCCTGTTCCACCGCAAGTGATAGTATTTTTATTGTTGATAAAGATACTGAATGTGGTTAATTAATGCAGCTGAAATAAAGCACCTTTTATATATCAAACATTAAGTCTCCTAATTCATATTATAAAGAAACTAACTATACAGCTAGTTTCTTTATATATTCAAAGCTGAAGGATCCCCACAAATTTAAGCCATTGTTCCGAGACACATCACATCTTGGTTCAATTGTTTAAATACATGCTTTAAATCCTTCATGTAAATTTTA
>JAPHSW010000091.1 GCA_026196615.1 Gammaproteobacteria bacterium
ATCACTGACAGTCCATAATGAATTACCGCTACGAGATAAAACAAGCCCTGATGGTTCCAACAGGCCTTCTGACTGATTTTTAATATTATAGTGGTTTAAATAGGTGAGACTATATGTTTGCATTTTATATTTTCTCATCATATGGGTTCTGAATAATAATGGTTCGTTTTGTTGGAACAAAGTATTTATTTAAAACTTGTTTTAATTGTTCGGCAGTCACTGCTGATATTCTTGAAATATATTGAGCATCTTCAGACCAATCAATGCCAACGGATTCTGCCTGTCCAATAATTTTAGCCTGAATATAGGTAGAATCTCTATCAAAAACTTCGGTTGCCACCATTTGATTTTTAATTTTTTGTAGACTTTTCTGACTCACTTGTTCATTTTTTATTTTCAAAATTTCTTCAAGTAATTCCTTTTCTAATTGTTGAATAGAAACACCTTGAGCAGGTATCGCTTCAATAATAAACAAACTATTTTTACGTTGCATTGGTGAGTAAGAAACAGTTATTTCATAAGCCAACAATTTATCTCTCACCAAAGCTTTCGTCAAACGAGAGTGTGTCCCAGTCTCTAGCCAACCAGCCAAGACTTCAAGGGCATAAGCTTCCCATTGAGGTATTGAGGTTTTAATTGAAGGTACTTTATAAGCGAGTAATACGGCACCGACTTTGTTTTTTTCAGGCATGACATAACGAATTGGTTTTGATTGACTAAACTGTTTCTGAGATTTTTTTTGAAAGATTTTCTTAGATTTAGTGATTGAGCTGAAATATTTTTTGGCTAATTTAAACACTTCTGATGGGATAACATCACCTACTACAACAATAGTCGCATTATCAGGTGTATAATAATTTTTATGCCATAACATAGCATCAGAAAGCTTTAAATTATTCAGATCATTTAAACGGCCGATAACAGGGTATTGATAACTATCATTCGCATAAGCATGCTTATAGAGTGTTTGATGAGCTAATAAGTACGGTTCTCTGGCAAGACTTGTATGTAATTCTTCCTTAATCACTTTTTTTTCAATATCAAATTCAGCATTAGAAGCTGATAAATGTCGCATCCGTTCTGATTCAACATCAAAAGAAAGCGGTAAAAATTCTTTTGCAAGTTTATGGTAATAAAGAGTATCGTCTCTACCTGTGTAGGCACCTCCTTTAGAACCAACTTTATTCATTTGATGAAAACTCCTGGACAAAAAAACATTATCACTTGATGAAAACATCAGGTGTTCAAGCATATGAGACACACCTGTTAGCCCGTCATATTCATAGGATGATCCCACCTTATACCAAATTTGAAAAGCCACACTAGGTGAACGAGTATCTGGTTTAACGATCACCTTTAAACCATTTTCTAAGATCATTTCACTAATGTCATTTGCCACAAGAATAACTGGTGACATTAAAAAGAAAAGCAGTAAACAATTTTTCCAGAAGATAATCATGGAAGCCATCACTTGGGCTTAATCCTCATTATTCGACCACTATCTGTTGATATATAAATCCAACCTTCAGGACTTTCTATCACACATCGAATTCGCTCATAGAGTTCATTTAATAAGCGTTCTTCCTCAATAGCCTTTAAATCTGAGTTAATAACTACTCGGTTTAAATGTTGTAGTTTTAAAGCTCCTGAGAACAAATCACCTCTCCATTGTGGAAAAGCTTTACCTGAATACACCAGCAAACTACCAGGAGCGATTGAAGGTATATATGTTTTAACTGGTTGTTCCATACCTTCTTTATGGGTGCTTTCACCCACATCAACAGGCCCCCAATATTCTTTACCATAGGATATCACTGGCCAACCATAATTCTTACCTGATGAAATCAAATTGATTTCATCACCGCCTCTAGGACCATGCTCTATTGACCATAGACGTTTATTGTCTTTATCATAAAATAAGCCTTGAGGATTTCTATGGCCATAAGTCCATATCTCTGGAAGTTTCTCTTTCTGATCGACAAAAGGATTGTCATCTGGAATGCTACCGTCTAGATTCAGTCTTAATATCGAGCCAGCATGAGTTGATAAATCTTGACCATTGGGACGATGACCTCGATCACCAATTGAAAAAAAGAGATGACCATTATCATCAAAAGTAATGCGACTACCATAGTGTCGAGTGGTCTCTCCTAAAGATTGACTAACCAGTAAATCCTGCCAATTAATAAGACTATCATCCTGAAGTTTGGCTCTTGCTAAAGCAGTAGTACTTTGATTTTTTAATGACTTACTATAAGTAAAGTAGATCCAACCAGTCTGTGCATAATCATCAGCAACCATCACATCAAGAAGGCCGCCCTGACCATTTTGGTAAACAGATGGAGTATTTTTTAACCAGATCAATTTCTTTTGTTTTAGATCTACCAATCCTATCTTACCGTCTCTTTGCGTAAAGAGTAGTTCATGAGTTGATAGGAAGGTCATACCCCATGGAACACCTAAGCCATTTAGAATTTCTTCTACAATAAATTGATTGTCCTTATCCTGATAAATGGTCTGATAAGAATAAACAATGGTGTTAACACAAAATAATAAACAACAAACGATGACAGCTTTTAGTATTTGACTGTTTTTTATTTTGTGGATGAGCATAATCTAATCCTTAACACCAATTAATTCAATCTCATAACCATCAGGATCTTTAACAAAAGCAATAATAGTCGTTCCAGCATTCATTGGCCCAGCATCACGGATAATTTCACCACCTTGTTCTCTGATTTTTTCAGTGGCAAGATAAACATCATCCACCTCAATCGCCAAATGACCAAAGCCCGTACCCACCTCGTAACTCTCTGTATCCCAATTATGAGTCAATTCTATTGCGGTATTTTCTTTTTCATCACCATATCCCAAAAAAGCCAGAGTAAACCGTCCCTTTGGATACTCTTTTTGGCGTAATAGTGTCATACCTAACACAGTGGTGTAAAAATCAATTGAACGTTGAAGATGACCAACACGGAGCATTGTGTGCAGCAATCGCATATTTTCACTATCCTTTATATAATTTTGATATGATATAAAACCCTATAGCTCATAATTTAAGCATCTGAACCATAAATTGTAAAAATTATTAATACAATAAAATATAACTCAGAATATTTACTGAAACAATCAATAAAAACCCGATAAGATTTGTAGGTGTGGCCCATTAAACAAACTAATATGTCTACCTGGTGACAGCTTCAAGGCTGGAAACAATAATCCTTTTGAGCATTTTCTGCAAACATCGCTATTTTATTCAGTCACCCATCATTGATAACCTACTTCAGTAAAATTCAAATTAGCCATTATTATTATAAATACTGGGTTGACCATTCTCGTATTGAAGTGATTTCATGCTTCTCTATCCCTATTGATTCAAGGAAGTCCTGATGGGCTTCTGGAGCTGTTTTTTCAAATGCAATATGCCATTTTTTCATACCTTCTTCATCCAATCCGGCTGCGGCCAACAATGAAACCCAAATTTCTTTGTTAATTGTTCTGGTGTCCCCCAAAGAACAGCCATTTTCTAAAAGTTTAATAATGACATTCTGTTGATTTCTTAGCTCTTGAATTTCCTTATTGATTGATAACAATCTTAGTTCCAGAGATGAATTAAGTTCATCCCCTTCTTTATCAAGAAGTTGTGATATGGCATCCAGTGACAGTCCTGCATTGCGAAAGAGTAGTATTTTATCTATCTTTTCTAAATCACTTTCAGAATATAATCGG
The DNA here is from genome assembly GCA_026196615.1 of Gammaproteobacteria bacterium. Taxonomy (GTDB): domain Bacteria; phylum Pseudomonadota; class Gammaproteobacteria; order GRL18; family GRL18; genus GRL18. The sequence continues at coordinate 3,733 of JAPHSW010000091.1, forward strand.
TAGTTTGAATCACTGCGACCACTGGGTACTAAAATCCCAATGGAATCATAATAAATCAACGTACTTCTTGAAAGTGAATATTTTTTTGCCACTTGTCCAATGGTTAGCATTTCTATTTCCACCCAATATGAAATTAATAGCAGTGATTGACTAAAAAGCTGCCAATCACCACGATACTAGTCTTGAATTATAGTGTTCTTATCTGACTAATTTCATCATTTGGAATATTTAGCCATTCAAGAAAGGATTGGTGCTCATCTGGATATCTGGCTTCAAACTTTTTATGCCAAAGCATCATCGTAGCATCATCAAGATCAATGTCTTGAAATAACACAATCCATTTTTCTTTATTCATAGCTTCATTACTCATTTGACTCTCCTAAAGTTAATTAAATGATTCAACGGTCATCACCGTTAAATTAATGATGAAGTATGAAGTTATAGTCAGGTCAATCTTTTTTTGAAATTATAGTGAAAAAAATGGCAAACAGAGAGGAGATAAAAAGTAATCGAAATGAGAAAAGGTTTTAATTCATGAGTTAATATTAGATGTAAAAAAGCCACCTCAAATGAGGTGGCTTGAATAAACGCTAGAACTTATTTTTTTGTTCTTTTACGTGCAACACCAAATCCCAAAAGACCTAGCCCCATTAGAGTAAGAACTGAAGGTTCTGGAACCGAAGAAACACTAGCTGCACCAAAGTTAAAGCCATGCCAATGTTCAGGATTAGTCACAGTGAATGAAATAGAATTAAATGATCCACTAAACTCTAAAATACCATTGTACTCATAGCCAGTAAAATCATTGCCAGAGGTTGTATAGCCTGTATAGCCCCAATAATTAGGACCTGAAGACAGGACAGTAAATGCATCATCAAAATCATAAGTGACTGGTAAATTACCTCGACCAACACTAACCAATGCCATATCAAGATCACTAACCGCTTGATCAAATGTCAAAGTATATCTTCCCGCCTGGTTTACACGGATAACATCAGATGGAGCCAAACCAGCATAAGTACCTGAAGGTGAAGTACCACCAGTACTGCCATTATTATAATAGTAGTCACCATTATGTAAATCCCATGGATTTCCCGTCAAGCTCACATTTACCACATTGCCACCTAGATTCAAAGTACCAGTTGTGGTTGAGGACCAATCGATCCATGTCGCATAAGTCACAGAACTAAACATTAATGCTGAAACAGCCAAAATTATATTAATTATTTTCATAAATACATCCTAATTTAAATATCGCTTAATATAAAGCAATAATTATTCCATAAAAAATATCTCTCTATAAATCAATATATTAAATATTTTACATTCTTAAGACAGACCAAATAGTGTAATGATTACTTTACACATTAAACAAGTCCTGTAAAAATATTTGACAGTCATTCATCCTCTGAGAACATAAACTCATAGTGATATACTGTTTTATTTATAAGTTAAATAGTATCATTTCCTTTTTCTAACACTTGAGATTTATTTATGTCTTTGACTTCTATTGAAATTGAACCGAATTCTCCTGCAAATGCCAGTATCATCTGGTTACATGGTTTGGGAGCTGATGGTCATGATTTTGAAGCCATTGTACCGGAATTAAAGCTACCTGATAAAATGGCAATTCGCTTTATCTTCCCCAATGCCCCGTCAATTCCAGTAACAATTAATAATGGTTATGTTATGCCCGCCTGGTATGATATTTTGGAAATGTCGATTGAGCGAGAGGTCGATGAAGTACAATTAATGGCATCGGCAAAATCCATTAGTGAATTGATTGATAGAGAAATTTCTCGTGGAATAAAAAGTGAACGAATTATTTTAGCAGGCTTTTCTCAGGGTGGTGCAGTCGCTTATCAAACTGCTTTAACGTACCCCAAACCATTGGCAGGATTATTGGGCTTATCTACTTACTTTGCCACAAAAAACTCTATCCTATTACATAAAGCGAATAAAAATATTCCAGTTCAAATCTATCATGGAACTGAAGATAACGTGGTCCCGGAATTACTGGGGCGACAAAGTTATGATAAATTTAAGTCTATGGGTTATACAGTCAATTACGCAACTTATGCAATGGATCATAGCGTCTGTATAGAAGAAATTGATGACATTTCAAAATGGTTTCAGACACTTTTAGAATAAACATAATCAACATATGTTTTTCAACAACGTGCTTATTGAGTACCTATCTAATACCCATTTATATTTCAAACTTGCACAGATAAACTTAGCACAATTTTAAATAATACAGACAAAGCACTATATAGCGACTAAAATTTAAACTTGGGTGAGTAAAATAATACTCATTTAAATAATTTATTCAGCTTTGATTATATATACATCAAGGCATAGACAGGAATTCTTATGAAAAAAATAACCAAACTTCTTTTTGGTTCTTCATTGTTAATTACTTCAACAGTTGGCTTTGCTAATAATGGTTTTGGTGCTGACAATTATCGTTATGGTAATGACTCAAACAATAACAGTGGCTGGGACAATTCTTCCTGGTATGGAAATAATTCTTCCAGAAATAGGAATGATGACTCTGATATGCCATGGAACAGTAGTAATGCCCCATGGGGAAGTAACAATCCATTCTGGGATAAAGGTAGTTCAGCCTGGAGAGACTGGGATAGTAATAAATGGGGTGGAAATGGGATGCCCTGGGGTGGTAACAGTAGCAATATGCCCTGGAGTAATAATAGTGGAAAAATGCCCTGGAGTGGTAGTAACAAGGCTCCATGGAGTGGTAACAATATGCCCTGGAGTGGTGGTCAAAATAATAATAGATATTATGATAATCGTGGTTATGGTCAGCCTTATGGTGGTTATGGCAATCCTTATCAAGGTAATGGTTATTATGGAACCCCATATAACACTGGTCCAGGCTATGGTTCTGGTTATGTACCAAGACAATAAGCCTTTATTGCTTAATAGGAATCAATAAAACAGTAGTAAATACTATCGAGGTAATTTTAGCTTAATTAATAGAATTGAAAGCCAGGCATTTCTGGTTATAGTTAAGGGGTTGGATGGCTCTTCAATAATATAAAGCTAAAAGTTAATTAAATTGATTGAGCAATGCGAAAACCAACTTCGTTATAGCGTTGTTCAGAAGGATAATAACTTCTATAAGCTGAACGCATACTATTGGGACAATCCCTCCAGGAACCGCCACGTACTACACGAAATTTACAATCACCTGATAGCATAGCTGAACCATCTTCAGGTGCATTTTTATAAGTATTATTCCAACAATCTTCAACCCATTCGTAAACATTACCTAAGGTATCGTTTAAAGAAAATAAGTTATGGTTGAATGAATTAACAGGTGCTGTCTTGGTGTTATCCCATTGACTATCACAGTTATCACAATTAGCTTTGTTGCTACCGACTTTATTACCCCACCAATATTTTGTTTTAGAGCCTGCACGAGAAGCATATTCCCATTCAGCTTCTGATGGTAGACGATAGAGTTTTTTAGGTTTAAGAACTTTATTCAGCCAATCAATAAACAAGATTGCATCATGCCAGGAAACATTGATCACTGGACGGTTCTGGCGTCCCCAGTTTTCATCATCAGGTGACTTATAGCCTGCCTGTTTAACAAAAAGATCATACAACTCAAAAGTTATTTCATTTTTTGACATTTTAAAAGCTGGAATATGTAGTCGAACCTGAATAAATCATAGCACTTTGATTTGTAAGGATATATTCTTTCATTACAGGTGCTAAAATTGCAAGTTTTTGATATAATATAGGC